>DATJVF010000310.1:0-10882 GCA_035501995.1 Anaeromyxobacteraceae bacterium | reverse complement strand
ATCGCGCGCGGGCGGCCCTCGAGGCGGGGGCGTGTCGCGAGGCCCTGGCGGGTGCGCTCCGCCCCGAGGCCGCCATCGCCGCCATGGTGGGCGGTCCCCTCGAGATCATCGCCGAGGAGGAGGTGGCCTACCGCTGCCGCTGCAGCTACGAGCGGGCTCGGGCGGCGGTCTCGGCGCTCGGGCTCGGGGGCCTGAGGGACGTGCTCGCGCACGAGCGGCAGGCGGTGGTGACCTGCGAGTTCTGCCGGGCCCGCTACCTCATCTCCGAGGAGGAGCTGCGCGAGATGGCGCGGCGCCTCTCGCAGGCCTGAGGGGCCTGACGGAGCGGGTCGCCTCCGTGCTAAACCTGTCTTCCACGGAGGAGCGACCCCGATGGCGACGCGCACGAGGAAGACCCCTCCGCGGAAGAAGCGCCCCGCCCGGCGGCGCCGGGAGCGAGCGAGGCCGGGCCGGGTGCACCGGCGCGCCGAGCAGCCGCTCGGGGTGGGGGTAGGCGACCCCTTCGCCATGAAGCGGCTGCGGGTGCCGAGCCGCCGCCGGGAGAGCGGCCTGCGCGAGGTGGGGTGGGCCGAGTTCGGCGAGCTGACCCGCGGGCTCGCCGATCGGATCGGCCAGGCCTTCCGGCCCGAGGTGGTCCTGGGCGTGGTCACCGGCGGCGTCTTCCTGGGCGGAGCCCTGGCGGTGTCGCTCAGGGCCGAGTTCCGCTCGGTGCGCGTCATCGCGGTGCACCGGCGCCGGCTGGCCGAGCGGCTCAAGGACCTCGACGGCAAGCGGGTCCTGGTGGTCGACGACGTGACCTCGAGCGGTCACACCCTCGGAGCGGCGCGGGCGGCCGCCGAGCGGGCCGGAGCCCGCGAGGTGCAGACCGCCACCCTGGTCGTCCGGCCGGGGGGCCACCGACCCGACTTCTCCGCCCTGGAGACGAAGGACCTGGTGGTGTTCGGTTGGGACTACCAGCTCCACCCCGGCGGCCCGAAGGGCGGCGATCCCGGCGAGGTGGGGGTGTAGGTCCCGGGGGAGCCCGCGAGGGGCATGAAGCGGATCGTCATCGGCACCGCCGGTCACATCGACCACGGCAAGACCGCGCTCGTGAAGGCGCTCACCGGGATCGACACCGACCGGCTCGTCGAGGAGCAGCGGCGCGGCATCACCATCGAGCTCGGCTTCGCCCACCTGGCCCTCGCCGACGGCTCGGTGGTGGGGGTGGTGGACGTGCCCGGCCACGAGCGCTTCGTGCGCGCCATGGCGGCGGGGGCGGGCGGCATCGACCTCGTGGTGCTGGTGGTGGCCGCCGACGAGGGGGTGATGCCCCAGACCCGCGAGCACGTCGACATCTGCCAGCTGCTCGGGGTGCCGCGCGGCCTGGTGGCCGTCACCAAGGCCGACCTCCTCCCCGGGCTCGGAGCGGACTGGCTGCCGCTCCTCAAGGAGGACCTGCGGGCCGCCCTCGGCGGCACCTTCCTCGAGAAGGCTCCGCTCCTGCCGGTCTCGGCGAAGAGCGGGGAGGGCCTACCGGCCCTGCGCGCCGAGCTCCTCGCCCTCGCCCGGGAGGTCCCGGAGAGGCCCCCCGACGGTCCGCTCTTCCTGCCGGTCGACCGCGCCTTCACCCTGAAGGGGTTCGGCACGGTGGTGACCGGGACGCTCCTCTCCGGCACGGTCGCCGTGGAGGACGCGGTGGAGCTCGTGCCCGCCCCGCGGGGCGAGGGGGTGCTGCGGGTACGATCGGTCCAGGTGCATGGCCAGTCGGTGCCGCGCGCCCTGGCCGGCCAGCGCACCGCGGTGAACCTCCCCGGGGTGGAGGCCCGCGCGGTGGAGCGCGGCCAGGTGCTCTCCCACCGCGACCTCGTCCCGGTGAGCCACGCGCTCGACGTCGAGCTCGCGCTGCTCGAGGCCGCCAAGGGGCCGCTGCGCCACCGGACGAAGCTCCTCCTCCACGTGGGCACGGCCCAGGTCGGGGCGGCCCTGGTCCTCCTCGACCGGGGCGAGCTCGCCCCAGGTGGCCGCGCCTACGCCCAGCTCCGGCTCGCCGCCCCGGTGGCCGCCCTCCCCGGCCAGCGCTTCATCCTGCGCGGCTTCGCGGCCCTGGCCGGGCGGGGCCGCACCATCGCCGGCGGCCGCATCCTCGGGGTGGCGGCGCGGCGCCGCCGGCGTGGCCGCCCGGCCGAGCTCGAGCGCCTCGCCGCGCTCGGGGACCCGGCCGCCGACGCGCGGGTGGGCGCGGTGCTCCTCGAGGCCGGCCCCCGGGGCCTCACCGGGCGGGCGCTCGAGGGCCGCACCGCCCTCGCGCCCCGCTCGCTCGAGGGCGCCCTCGAGCGGCTCGGGGCGAGGGGCGAGGTGGTCCTCTTCGATCGCGACCGGCGGGCCTACGTGGCCGGCGAGGTGGCGCGCGCGCTCCGGGAGCGGCTCGGCCGCGCGGTCTCGGCCTTCGAGAGCGAGCACCCGCTCTCGGCCGGCGTCCCCCGCGAGGAGCTGCGCAGCCGCCTCCCGGCCTCGGTCGATCCCCGGCTGTTCGCGCGCCTCGTCTCGCAGCTCGTGGAGAAGGGCGAGCTCAAGGCGGAGGGCGGTAACGTCCACACCCCCGCGCACCGGCCGGCGAGCGGGGCGGCCGGCGGGGCCCTGAAGGCGCTCGTCGCCGAGGCGCTCCGGCGCGCCGGGCTCACCCCGCCGTGGCTCTCCGAGCTCCCCGCCCTCGTCGCCGCGTCGCCGGCCGAGGTGGCGGCGGTGCTGAAGCTCCTCGTCGCCGAGGGGAGCGCGGTGCGGGTCTCCGCCGAGCTGTACTTCGACGTCGCGGCCGTGGCGGCGCTCAAGGGGAAGCTGCTCAGCCACTTCAGCGCCGCGCCCCGCATCACCACCCAGGAGTTCAAGGACCTGGTGGGCGCCACCAGAAAGCACGTCATCCCGCTCGCCGAGTACTTCGACCGGGAGAAGGTCACCCTCCGGGTGGGCGAGGCGCGCGTCCTGCGCGGGGAGCCCAGGAAGGCCTGAGGCGGGCGAGAGGCGCCCCGACCGTGGCCGGCGCCGGCCACCGCTCCAGCGCTAACGTCCATGCGTGGCGGCCACCCGCATCCGCCTGAAGCTCGCGGCGCCCCGGGCCAGGGTCTACCAGGCCCTCGTCGAGCCGTGGGCGGTGGCGACCTGGATGGTACCCCCCGGGATGACGAGCCGGGTGCACGCCTTCGACCCCCGCGAGGGCGGCGCCTTCCGGATCTCGCTCACCTACGACCCGCCCACCGCGAGGGGCAAGTCGAGCGCCCGCACCGACACCTTCCACGGGCGCTTCGTGACGCTCCTCCTCGACGAGCGGGTGGTGGAGACGGTGGAGTTCGAGACCGAGGACCCCACCCTGCGGGGCGAGATGACCATCACCTACGCGCTTGCGGAGGCCGACGGCGGGACCGAGCTCCTGGCCGTGCACGAGGGGCTGCCGCCCGGCCTCTCGGCCGAGGACAACGAACGGGGCTGGCGGTCGTCGCTGGAAAAGCTCGCGGCGCTCGTCGAGGGGCGGGAGCCGCCTCCTTGGCCGGGCCGCCCGTACGGGGAAGGGCTTGGCGGCCTACGTCATCTCCGAGGTCGAGGTCCTGGACGAGGAGGCCGCCCGCACCTATCGCGACCTGGCCGGGGCCTCCATCGAGCGCTACGGTGGCCGCTACCTCGCCCGCGGGGCCGAGGCACAGGTTCTGGAGGGCGCGCCCGCCGCCGGGCGGATGGTGATGGTGGAGTTGCCCTCCCTCGAGGCCGCCCACGCCTGGTACGCGTCGGGCGAGTACGCTCGGGCGCTCGCTTACCGCGACCGCGCCCTGCGGCGCCGGCTCGTGTTGGTGGAGGGCCTGCCGGCGGGGCCGCGCTGAGAACCGTCCCGCGCTTCGCGAGGCTACCTTCTCGCTTCGTGCTTAGGATCGCCTGCGGGGAGGGGCCGAACCGGGAGGCTCGACATGGCTGCACCACCCGCCCTCAACCAGGTGAACCTCGTCGCCGCGGACGTGGAGGCTACGGTCGCCTTCTACCGGAGGCTCGGGCTCACCGTGCGGGACGGCCCGCCCGAGTGGCTCGCCCATCACGTGACCCTCGAGACGGCGAGCGGCGAGATCGCGTTCGAGGTCGACAGCGCCGCCTTCGCGAAGGTGTGGAACCGCGGCTTCGAGGGCTCGGTCGGCCACGGGGTGGCGGTCCTCGGGTTCGAGGTGGCGACGCGCGAGGAGGTCGATCGGCTCTCGGACGAGCTCTCGCGGGCCGGGTACAAGCTGCAACAGCCCCCGTACGACGCGTTCTGGGGCGCGCGCTATGCCGTCCTCGAGGACCCGAGCGGCCACGCGGTCGGGCTCATGAGCCCGGTCGACGCGCGGCGACGGTCTTACGAGCCCCCTCCCCCGGGGTGACGGGCGGGCCGGCAGCCTCTCGCCGGGGCTCCTACAGGACCCCCTCGATCTGCGCGTAGACCTGCTGGTCGGTGAAGTGGCGGACCTTGATGGCGCCGGAGGGGCAGGCGGCGGCGCAGGAGCCGCAGGCCTTGCAGACCGCCCCGACCACCTGGCTCTTGCGGGTCTTTTCGTCGTAGCCAGCGGCGCCGTACGGGCAGACCTCGTTGCACAGCCGGCACCCCGAGCAGCGCTTGTCGTCCACCTCGGCGTAGACCGCGTCGACGCTGATCTCACCCTGGGCGATCTTGGCCAGGATGCGGGCGGTGGCGGCGCGGGCCTGGGCCACCGATTCGGGGATGTCCTTCGGGCCCTGGCAGGCCCCGGCGATGAAGATGCCGTCGGTGGTGGTGGCCACCGGGTCGAGCTTGGGGTGGCTCTCGATGAACCAGCCCTCGCGGTCGCGGCTGATGTTGACGAGCCGGGCCACCCGCTCGGCGTCGGCCCGCGGCTCCATGGCGACGAGGAGCACCACGAGGTCGGTCGCGACCTCCACGGTCTCGCCGGAGAGCTGCTCGTCCACGGTGACGAGCAGGGTGCCGTCGTCGCCGGGCTCGGCCAGGCGGACCTCGGGGGGGTCCTCCTTGTCGAACATGAGGAACATGGTCCGCGCCTCGGCGCTCTTCCGGTAGAACGCCTCGCAGCCCTTCCCGAAGGCCTGCATGTCGGCGTAGAAGCTCGCCACGTGGGCGTTCGGGAGCGCGCTCTTGAGCTCGTGGGCGTACTTGAGGGCGGTGGCGCAGCAGACCCGCGAGCAGTAGCGGTGGAACTCGGCGCTGCGGCTCCCCACGCAGTGGATGAGCGACACGTGGCGCGGCGGCCGGCCGGAGCGGGTCTCGATCCGCCCGCGGCGCAGCATGGCCTCGAGCTCGAAGGAGGTCACCACGTCGGGGAGCCGGCCGTACCCGAACCGCTCCGCCCGGGCGGCGTCGAAGGGCCTGTAGCCGGTGGCGACCACCACCGACCCCACCTTGAGCTCCTCCTCGCCGGCCGCGGTCCGGACGGTGGCCTGGAAGTTCCCCAGGTAGCCCTTCAAGAGGGCGAGCTCGCTCGAGAGGAGCACCCGGATGTGGGGATGGCGCACCACCCGGGCCACGCGCTCCTCGAGGAGGTCCCTGGCGGAGTCGAGGTAGGGCACGGTGAGGTCGAGCCGGGCCACCTGGCCGCCCAGGCTGGCCTCGCGCTCGACGAGGTAGACCTCCTGGCCGGCGTCGGCGAGCTCGAGGGCGGCGGTGAGGCCGGCGATGCCCGCGCCGAGGACGAGGGTGGCCGGGCACATGGGCGCCGAGCGGCGCTCGAGCGGCTCGTGGTACTTCACGCGCTCCACCGCGGCGCGGGTGAGGCTGGTGGCCTTCCTGGTGGCGGCGGCCGGGTCGCCGTGGATCCAGCTGCACTGCTCGCGGATGTTGGCCATCTCGAGCAGGTAGGGGTTCAGGCCTCCCCGCTCGAGCGCCTTGCGGAAGGTCCCCTCGTGCATGCGCGGGCTGCAGGCCGACACCACCACCCGGGTGAGCCCGGCGTCCTTGATCTCCTCGGCGATGAGCTCCTGGCCGGGGTTCGAGCACATGTACTTGTACGAGCGGGCGGCGGCCACCCCGGGCAGGTCCTTCACCGCCTCGACCACGGCGTTCGGGTCGACCACCTTGGCGATGTTGGTGCCGCAGTTGCAGACGAAGACGCCGATGCGCTCTTCCGCCATGGCAGGCTCCCTAGGTGACCGCCTGCGGTCGCGCGGCCCGGTCGGGGCGAGCTCGCAGGGCGGCCTGGCCGGCCTGCTGCAGGGCCAGGAAGTACAAGGCCAGCGGACGGTAAGCGAGGTGCGCCCACTTGCTGAAGGGCACCTCCAGGGCGAGCATGGGCACGACGCCCATGAGGTGCACGACGTAGGCGACGTTGGCGGCGGCGGGCAGGCCCAGGCGGTGCAGGACGTGCTGGAGGATGCCGGTGGTGGCCACGAAGAGGAGCAGCCCCAGGAACATCCAGTCCGACTCGTGCGAGTGGCGGTGGTGGGGGGCGTTCTTCTTCACCCGGCCGTAGACGGCCAGGCTGGCGGTGACCACCAGGCCCAGGGAGGCGAGGTAGCCGAAGATGTGGGCCGGCCAGCGCACCTCGGGCCCGTGCTGCATGTCCTTCAGGAAGAACATGATGAGCACGAGCATCGTCACGTAGCTCAGCATGAGCACGAGGTGGATGACCCAGGGGCGCTTCTGCTCGCACTCCCGGTAACGCTTCTGGGTGAAGAAGTGCTCGGGCAGGAGCACCAGGTACTTGAGGTAGGCCCAGGCCGGCACGTGGGGGGCCCCGTCGCCGCGCATGGTGAAGTACCACATGCGCACGCAGTTCACCGCCAGCACGGCGGAGAGCGTGCTCGCCATGAACCAGTCGAAGTGGTGCACGACCGAGGAGGGTAAGAACGCCCCCGGTCCGTCGTAGACGTGGAGGTTTCCGCCCCCGAAGAACAGGCCGTAGCCGAGAAAGCCCAGGCCGGTCAGGAGGGCCACCGCGAGGATGGCGGTGAGCTCGGCCCTCCAGGAGCGGTAGAACAGCCGCGAGATCCCGGTGAAGTCGTACTGGGCGGTGAGCCAGCGCCGCAGGCTCATCATGGTCTCGCCGGGCTCGGCGCCGCGCGGGCACTGCCGCGAGCACTCACCGCAGTAATAGCAGAGCCACGGCTCGAGGTCGGCGCGGATGCGCCCCTCGAGCCCGATCTGAAGGAGCCGGGCGCAGCGGCGCGGCGAGACGTCCGGGCCCTGGGAGGGGGAGAAGTGGCAGGCGGCGGTGCAGTTGCCGCACTGGTAGCACTTCACCACGTCGTGGGCGCCGTAGCGCTGCAGGTCCTCGATCAAACTTGGGTTCGCCCTGACGGCCATGCGCGTCCCTCGCTCATCCCGGCCGCGCCAGCGCGCGCGCCTTCCGCTCGATCTCGGGGAGTGTGAGCTCGCCGCGGCTGCCGCGACCCTTGCCGGCCAGGATCGCCGAGAGCACCTCGGCCGCCACCGCCGAGGCCTGCGCCACCGTGTCGGGGATGTCCTTCGGCCCCTGGCAGGCGCCGGCCACGAAGATCCCTCCCCGCTCGGTCGAGCCCGGCTCGGCGTTGTACTCCTGCTCCTCGAAGAACCCGTCCACCCCGCGCGAGAGGCCGAGCAGGCGCCCGAGCTCCTCGTTCCCGTCCGGGGGCCTCAGGCCCACCGAGAGGAGCACCATGTCGACCGGCTCCTCGAGGACCCGGTCCCCGAGGACGTCCTCGCCCCGCACGAAGAGGGCGCCGTCGCGCTCGACCACCGCCGCCGGCCGCCCGCGCAGGACCCGCACCCCCTCCTCCTTGATGCGCTCCGAGAACTCCTCGTAGCCCTTGCCGTAGGCGCGCATGTCGATGAAGTACTCGAGGCAGCGCGCCTCGGGCAGCTTCTCCCGCACCAGGTGGGCGAACTTGAGGGAGTACATGCAGCACACGCGCGAGCAGTAGGGCTGGTAGTTCGTGTCGCGCGACCCCACGCAGTGCACGACGGCCACCGTCTTGGGCGACGGGCCGTCGGCGGCGAAGACCCACTCCTCGGTCTTGGTGCGCTTGTTGTACTTCTTGGTCTTCTGGACGATCTTGCCGCTGGTCGGGCCCGAGGCGTTGGTGAGCCGCTCGAACTCGAGGGCGGTGAGGACGTTCGGGAAGCGACCGTAGCCGTAGCGCTCGATCCGGCGGGCGTCGAAGACCTCGTAGCCGGTGGCGACGATGATCTGGCCCACCGCCAGCTCGACCACCTCGTCGGCGGCGTCGAGGTGCACCGCCCCCTTGGAGCACTTCTTCACGCAGGCGCCGCACTTCTTCCCGCCGCTCTTCACGAAGGTGCAGGCCTCCGGGTCGACGAGATAGGCGTTCGGCACGGCCTGGGGGAAGGGGATGTAGATGGCCTTGCGGGTGGCGATGCCGACGTCGAACTCGCTCGGCACCGAGACCGGGCAGAACTGCGCGCAGTCGTTGCAGGCCACGCACGCCGAGGCGTCGACCCGGGTGGCGTGGCGCAGCACCTTCACGTCGTAGGCGCCCGGCCTCCCCTTCACCTCCTGCACCTCGGAGAGGACGAGCAGGTGGATCTGGGGGTGCTTGCCGGCCTGGACCATCTTGGGGGTGAGGATGCAGGCCGCGCAGTCGAGGGTGGGGAAGGTCTTGTCGAACATGGCCATGTGGCCGCCGATGGTGCCCCGCCGCTCCACCAGGTAGACCTGGTGGCCCGCGTCGGCGATCTCGAGGGCGGCCTGGATGCCGGCCACCCCGCCGCCGACCACGAGGGTGGCGGAGTTCACCGGGACCGCCTCCGGCTCGGCCGCCAGCGGGAACGGCACGCCCTCCACCGCGCACACCAGGATGGCCTTGGCGCGCTCGAGGGCGAGGCCGTTCACCGCGCCGTGCTCGCGGAAGGAGGCGAGCCTGACCCGCTCCGCGTCCCCCCCCGCCAGCGCGAGAGCGCGCGCGAAGACCGGCTTCGCGAACCCGGGCGTCTCGCCCGCCACCACCACCGTGTCGAGGCCCTCGCGCTCGAGCTCGCGGGCGAGCGCCTCCGGCTCGAGCGCGGCCGGCTCCGGGACCCCCCGCGCGGTCGAGACGCCGGGCAGCTGCCCGGCGTAGGCGAGGAGCGCCTCCTCGTCGGCCGTGGCCAGGGCGCCGCGGCACAGGTAGACCCCGGTCCTGGGCGCGCCGGTCTTGGAGCGCACCCCGGCCCCGTTCCCTCGCCAGGCCGGCTTTCTAAAGAGGGCGGCCACGCTAGTACTCCGCCGGCAGCGCGCGGATCTGCGCCGCGGTGAAGACCGGCCCGTCCTTGCAGACGTAGACCGGACCGATGTTGCAGCGCCCGCACTTGCCGACCCCGCACTTCATGCGGTTCTCGAGGGTGGTGTAGATGCGGTCGTCCGCGAACCCGAGCTTCTGGAGCACGGGCAGGGTGTACTTGATCATGATGGGGGGGCCGCACACCACCGCCACCGCGTTCTCGGACCTCGGGGCGGCCTTCTCGACCAGGGTGGGGATGCGGGCCACCGCACCCTTCCACTCCTTGGTCTCCCCGCCCGGATCGACCGCCAGCCACAGCTTCACGTCGCTGCGGCGGCCCCACTCCTCGAGCTCGCGCTTGTAGACGAGGTCGGCCACCGTGCGGGCGCCGTAGATGATGGTCACGTCCTTGAACTCGGCCCTGAGGTCGAGCACGTTCCAGATGACGCAGCGGACCGGCGCGAGGCCGATGCCCCCGGCCACGAAGACCACCGAGCGCCCCTTCATGGCCTCGAGCGGGAAGGTGTTCCCGTACGGCCCGCGGAAGCCCAGGCTGTCGCCGACGCGCAGCCGGCGCATGGCCTGGGTCACCTTGCCCATGGCCTTGAAGCTGCACTCGATGTAGCCCCGGCGGGTGGGGGGCGAGGCGATGCAGAAGGTGCTCTCGCCCTCGCCGAACACCGAGTACTCCCCGAACTGGCCGGCCGAGAACAGGAAGCCCTGCGCCACCGCCGGCTCCTTGAAGGTGAGCTTGAAGGTGCGGGTGTCCGGCGTCTCGTCGGTGATCGCCTCGATCCGCATGAGGTGGGGCTGGTAGAGGTTCATCGGGCGCCCTCGCGGGGTTCGCCGCCTGCGAGCGCCGACAGGCGCCCCAGGATCTCCGGCAGGTGGACGCCGGCGGCGCAGGCCCGGGCGCAGCGCCCGCAGCCGGTGCAGAGAGTCTCGCCGAAGCGCTTCGGATAGACCGCGAACTTGTGCAGGATACGCTGCCGGTAGCGCTCGACCTGGGTCGGGCGCGGGTTGTGGCCGGAGGCGTGGAGCGTGAACTTGGCCGACTGGCAGGTGTCCCAGTTGCGGCGGCGCGCCCCCTCCTCCAGCCGGTCGTGCTCGTCGACGAGGTCGAAGCAGTGGCAGGTCGGGCACACCGAGGCACAGGCGCCGCAGCCGTGGCACCCGAGGGCGAGGGTCTTCCACAGCGGGTCGTCGAAGTGGGCCTCGAGCCAGGAGGCGAGCCCCTTCGGGACGGCCGGCAGGTTTTTCGCCACCCTCTCGCGGGCCGCCCGCCGGAAGGCCAGGGCCTCCTCGCCCGTCCGGGCGGTGACCTCCCGCGGCGCGTTCCCGAGGAGCGCCTCGCCCTTCGCCGTCGACGCCTCGGCGAGATAGCCGCCCGCGACCGGCACGAGCAGGAGGTCCGAGCCGCGGGCCGCATCGGGCCCGAGGCCGAGCGCGCTGCAGAAACAGGCCTCGTCCGCCCCCGGGCAGGCGAGGCTCACGATGGTGGTCGCCTCGCGCCGGGCGAACCACGGCTCGTCCTTGTGGCCCCAGGCCATGACCGCGTCGAGGGTGAGGACGCCGGCCGCGTCGCACGGCCGCGCGCCGAGGATGACCCGGCGCGGGAGGAGCGTCCCGACCTCCTCGAGGGCGACACCCTCCTTCCCGCGGCGGTAGCGCAGCACCACCTCCGAGGGGGGGAGGAAGAACTCCT
>DATJVF010000309.1:0-9302 GCA_035501995.1 Anaeromyxobacteraceae bacterium | reverse complement strand
ATCCTCGGTGCGCTGCTCGTCCGGGTTGGTGAAGATCTTCTCGGTGGGGCCGGTCTCGACGAGTTCTCCCAGGTAGAAGAAGGCGGTGTGGTCCGAGACGCGCGCGGCCTGCTGCATGTTGTGGGTCACGATGACGATGGTGTAGCGCTCCTTGAGCTCGTGCATGAGCTCCTCGATCTTGGCGGTGGCGACCGGGTCGAGGGCGCTCGCCGGCTCGTCCATGAGGAGCACCTCCGGCTCGACCGCCAGGGCGCGGGCGATGCACAGGCGCTGCTGCTGGCCGCCGGAGAGGGAGAGCGCCGAGTGCCTGAGGCGGTCCTTCACCTCCTCCCACAACGCGGCCTGGATGAGGCAGCGCTCGACGGTCTCGTCGAGGTCGCCCCGGAAGCCGTTCAGCTTGAGCCCCGCCGCCACGTTGTCGTAGATGGACATGGTGGGGAAGGGGTTCGGCCGCTGGAAGACCATCCCCACCCGGCGCCGCAGGTGCACCGGGTCGACCCCGCGCTCGTAGAGGTTCTCGCCGTCGAGCAGGACCCGGCCCTCGGACCGCGCGCCCGGGACGAGCTCGTGCATGCGGTTCAGGCAGCGCAGGAAGGTGGACTTGCCGCAGCCGGAGGGGCCGATGACGGAGGTGATGGAGAGGGGCGGCACGTCGATGGTGACGTCGCGCAGGACGTGGCGGTTCCCGAAGTAGGCCTGAAGCTTTTCCACCTTCACCTTGGGCGGCGCGGTCACGTGCGCACCCCGGCCGCGCTCTTGCGCAGGGCGTAACGGGCCGCGAGGTTCAGGAGGCCCACGAGCAGCAGGAGCACGAGGGCGGCGCTCCAGGCCTTCTGGTGCCAGTCCTCGTAGGGGCTGATGGCGTAGTTGAAGATCTGCACGGTGAGCGAGGCGGTGGGCTGGTCGGGCCGGAAGTTCCAGTACTGGTTGTTGAGGGCGGTGAAGAGCAGGGGCGCGGTCTCCCCGGCCGCGCGGGCGATGGCGAGCAGGGCCGCGGTGAGCAGCCCGCCGGCGGCGGTGCGCAGGACGATGCGCAGGCTCGTCTTCCACTGGGCGATGCCGAGGGCCAGCGAGGCCTCGCGCAGGCTCACCGGGACGAGGCGCACGAGCTCCTCGGTGGTGCGGGCCAGCGAGGGGATCATGAGCAGGGCGAGGGCGAGCCCGCCGGCCAGCCCGGAGAAGCGGCGCATGGGCAGGACCACCAGCCCGTAGGCCACGATCCCGATCACGATGGAGGGGACGCCCGAGAACACCTCGGCGGTGAAGCGCACCGTCCGCCCGAAGGCATGGTCCCCCCGCTCGGCCAGGAAGACCCCGGCGCCGATGCCGATGGGGAGCCCCACCAGGCAGGCCAGGGCCACCATGCTGGCGGTGCCGAGGATGGCGTTGCCCACCCCGCCCCCCGCTTCGCCCACCGGGGTGGGGAGGCTCGTGAAGAAGGCGAAGGTGAGGCCGGGCACGCCCTTCGAGACCACCAGCCAGAGCAGCGACCCGAGCGGGAAGAGGGCCAGGAGCACCATCAGGCCGCAGAGGACCGTGACCGCGTGGTTCACGAAGGTCCGCACGAGATGCGACCGCAGGATCACGCGGACCTCCCTCCCTTCGGGCCGCGGGCCACCACCTGCACGAGGAGGCGGGCGAGGGTGTTGAGGACGAGCGAGAGGCCGAACAGCACGAGGGCCAGCCCGGCCAGCGCTCCGGTGTGGACCGCCCCGGTGGCCTCGGCGAACTCGTTGGCGATGACCGCCGGCAAGGAGTAGCCGGGCGCGAACAAGGAGGCATGGATCTCGGGGGAGTTGCCGATGACCATGGTGACGGCCATGGTCTCGCCGAGCGCCCGCCCGAGCCCCAGGATGGAGGCCCCGACGATGCCGGGCCGGGCGTAGGGCAAGACCGCCATCCGGATCGCCTCCCAGCGGGTGGCCCCGAGGGCCAGGGCCCCCTCGCGCAGGGCGGACGGCACGGTCTTCAGGACCTCGTTCGTCACCGAGGCCACGGTGGGCAGGATCATCACCGCCAGGATGAGCCCGCCGGCCAGGTAACCGACGCCGATGGGGGCGCCCTTGAAGAGCGGGAGGAAGCCGAGGGTCCGGCCGAGCCAGGGCTCGACCGCGCTGCGCAGCCAGGGGACGAGGACGAAGAGCCCCCACAGCCCGTAGACCACGCTCGGGATGGCCGCCAGGGTCTCGATGCCGAAGGAGACCACCGGCCGGAGCTGGGACGGGCCCATCTCGGAGAGGAAGAGGGCGAGGCCCACCGAGACCGGCACCGCCACCGCCATGGCCACCGCGCTCGTCACCAGGGTCCCGTAGATGAAGGGGAGCGCCCCGAAGGAGCCGGAGACCGGATCCCAGTCCGTCCCGAAGAGGAAACGCAGCGCGCCCGCCGAGACGGCCGGGCGCGCCACCTGCACGAGCTCGAGGACGATCACCCCCACCACCACCAGGATCGAGCCGCCGAGGAGGACGAGGAGGCTCGCCCAGGCCCGGTCGCCGGCCTGGGCCCCGGCGGCCGCGCTCCGGCGCGGCGCCCGCACCGCCTCGCCGGCCGCGACGGTGTCAGCGTGAGGAGGCAAGCGGGATGGGCTTTCCCTGCACGGTCATGGCCTCGAGCCTCTTCTCCACCATCTCCACCACCGCCTTCGGCAACGGAGCGTAGTCGAGCGAGGGCGCCGCCGCCTGCCCGTCGTGGACCGCCCACCAGAGGAAGCGCAGGAGCGCCTCGCCCTTGGCCTTGTCGGAGGCGTCCTGGTAGACGAGCAGGTAGGTGAAGGAGGCCATGGGGTAGGCGGTCTTCCCGGCGGCGTCGGTGATGGAGACCCGGAAGTCCGGCGGCATGGGAACGCCGGCGGCGGCCTCGCTCGTCCCCTCGAGCGAGGGCTTCACGAACTGGCCGTCCCTGTTGCGAAGGAGGGCCATGGCGAGCTTGTTCTGGTTGGCGTAGGCGAGCTCGACGTAGCCCACCGCGCCCGGGGTGTTCTTCACCTGCCCGGTCACGCCCTCGTTGCCCTTGGCGCCCAGGCCCACCGGCCACTTCACGCTCTTGCCGAACCCCACGACCTGCTTCCACTCGGGCGAGACCTTGGCGAGGTAGTCGGTGAAGATGTTGGTCGTCCCCGAGCCGTCCGAGCGGTGGACCACGGTGATGGGGGCGTCGGGGAGCTTCACGCCGGCATTGTCCTTCGCGAGGGCCGGGTCGTTCCACTTGGTGATCTTGCCGAGGAACAGCCCCGCCAGGGTCTCCGGGGTCAGCTTGAGGCCCTCGACCGGGGCGTTGTAGGTCACCACCACCGCGCCCATCACGGTCGGGATGTGGACGATGCCCGGGGCCTTCGAGAGCTCCTCGTCGGTCATGGGGGCGTCCGAGGCGCCGAAATCCACCGTCCTCTCGGTGATCTGCTTGATGCCGCCGCCCGAGCCGATGGACTGGTAGTTGAACCGGATGGCGGGGAGCTTCTTGTTGTAGTCGCTGAACCACTTCGAGTAGAGCGGGAACGGGAAGGTAGCGCCCGCGCCGTTCACGAGCAGGCCGTCCGCCATCGCCACTCCGCACACGGCCAGGGCCAGCGCAGTAAAGATCGTCTTCACGCGTCCTCCCAAGGTTTTCGTCGGGGTAAGGCCGGCCCTGGATGTAGGCCGGTCGTGTGACGTTTTCGTGACCGAACCGTGAAGCTTCGGGAAAGGCCCGGATGGCGGGCGGTTAGGCCACGGTGGGCCCCTGCTAGCCGGCCGGGAGACGCACCCAGAAGCGCGAGCCACCCGACCCGCTCTCCACTCCGACCTCTCCGCCCTGGGCCTGGGCGAGGTGCTTCACGATGGCGAGCCCGAGACCGGTGCCGCCCTGCTCGCGGCTGCGCCCGGGATCGACGCGGTAGAAGCGCTCGAAGAGCCGTGCCAGGTGGTGGCGGTCGATGCCCGGCCCGGTGTCGGCCACGGAGAGGACCACCCGGTCGCTCTCCCGGGCGGCGAGGAGCGTCACCGCGCCCTCCGTGGGGGTGAACTTGACGGCGTTGTCGACGAGGTTCACGAGCACCTGCTCGAGGGCGCGCGGGTCGGCACGGGCGGCGAGGCCCTCCTCGACCTCGCTCCGGAGGTGCAGGGCCTTCTCGGACGCTCGCTCGGCGTGGAGGGAGAGGACCGAGTCGACGAGGGGCCTGAGCTCCACCCGGTGGAGGTCGAGGGTCAACTGGCCGGACTCGATGCGCGAGAGGTCGAGGAGGTCCTTCGTGAGCCGCTCAAGGCGCTCGGCCTGCCGGGCCACCATGTCGACGAAGCGGCGGGCGGTGAGCGGGTCGTCGAGGGCGCCATCGAGGAGCGTCTCGGCCGCGCCGCGGATGGCCGCCACCGGGGTGCGCAGCTCGTGGCTCGCGTTGGCGACGAAGTCGCGGCGCACCGCCTCGGCCCGCTTCGCCTCGGTGACGTCGCGCAGGATGAGGAGCACCTCGCCGCGCAAGAGCGGCGAGAGCTGGGCGAGCCACTTGCGGCGCGCCCCCGGCGCCTCGACCTCCAGGTGGCGGGCGTGGCCCTCGAGGGCCCGGCGCACCGCCTCGGCGAGCTCGGCCGAGCGCATGATCTCGAGCGCGGTGAGGCCGGCGGGTCGCCCCCGCGGCGAGAGCGCCTCGAAGGCGGCGTTGGCCACCCGCACCCGGCCGTCCCGCGCGAGCAGCGCGGCCGGGTCGGTCAGGGCGGCGAGGAGCTCGCGCTCCGGCTCCTCCTTGGTCTTGGCGCGCTCCTCGCGGGTGTGCACGAGCCCCCCCAGCAGCTCGAGCTCGGCGGGCAGCTCGGCCGCCGGACCGCCGCCGAGCTCCGCCTGGAGGGCGTGGATCGCCTCCTGGACTGTGCTGCGCCGGAAGAGGGCCATGGGCATGCGCTACGCCGCCGCCGGCTCGACCAGCCGGTAGCCGACGCCGCGCACCGTCTCGAGCAGCTCGCGGGCGACCCCGAGCTTCTCGCGCAGCCGCTTCACGTGCGTGTCGACGGTCCGGGTCTCGATCTCGCTCGACATCTCCCAGACGTCGGAGAGCAGCTGCTCGCGCGACTGCACCCGGCCGACCCGCTCCATGAAGGTGACGAGGAGCCGGAACTCGAGCGGGGTGAGCACCACCTCCTCGCCCTGCACGTAAGCGCGGTGCGCGTCGACGTCCACCCGGATCGGCCCCACCGCGTCGGGGGCCCGCTCGCCGGAGACCCCGCCGGCGCGGCGCAGCACGGCCCGCACCCGGAGGACGAGCTCGCGCACGCTGAAGGGCTTCGTGACGTAGTCGTCGGCCCCGAGCTCGAAGCCCACCACCTTGTCCACCTCCTCGCCCTTGGCGGTGAGCATCACGACCGGGACGTGCTTGGTGCGCGGGTCGGACTTGAGCATCCGGCACACCTCGGTCCCCGCGACGTCGGGCAGCATGAGGTCGAGCAGGACGAGGTCGGGCACCCGCCGGCGGAGGTGCTGCAGCGCCTCGAGGCCCGAGGCGGCGAGCAGGGTCTCGAACCCCCCCTGACGCAGGTTGAAGTCCAAGAGCGAGAGCAGGTCGCGCTCGTCGTCCACGATGAGGATGGCCGGCACGGGGAGACTGTACAGCACGGGGACGTGACGGATCCGTGGCCCCGCAGGGACGGTGTCGTGACGACCGCCGACGCCGGCTCCCCCACCAGGGGGTGCGACACGAACCCACCCAGGCTCTTGACCTTCACACCAGTACGCACATGCCTACCTTGATTGATTACCCGGGGGGGCGTCACGTTCGCCCCCTTGCGTCCATCACCTTGGGTGGAGTGACCACCACGTCGACCGGCCAGCCAAAGACGGGCCCGCGCCCCTCCCTCGCCCGGCGCCTCGGGGTTGATCCCCGGGGCTTCACCGACGAGGTGGGCGTTTGGGTGCAGGGCCTGTCGAACCGCTCCGCCGGCGCGCTGGCGGCGGCGCTCATGCTCCTCGTGGCCGCCGGCGACGACCTCACCGGGCCGGACGTCTCCTTCACCCTGCTCTACCTCGGTCCCATCGGGTTCGCGACCTGGTTCGTCTCGATGCCCCTCGGCCTCGCGCTCTCGGTGGCGAGCGCGCTCGCCTCGGTCCTCGTCGACGTCTCCTCGCGCAAGGTCCCCCTGCCCACCGCCATCGCCGCCTGGAATCTGGGGGTCCAGCTGGGGGTCTTCCTGGCCCTGGTGGGACTCCTCGGAGCGCTGAAGATCCGGCTCGAGGCCGAGCAGCAGCTCGCCCGCCAGGACCCCCTCACCCGCCTTCACAACCGGCGCTCCTTCCTCGAGCTCGCGACCGTGGAGCTCGAGCGGGCCCGGCGGACCGGGCGCCCGCTCACCGTGCTCTACCTGGACCTCGACGACTTCAAGAGCGTGAACGACCTGCTCGGCCACGCCGCCGGCGACCGGCTGCTCGCCCTGGTGGGCGCCACCCTGCGCGGGGAGACGCGCTCCATCGACGGGGTGGCCCGGCTGGGCGGCGACGAGTTCGGGCTCCTGCTCGTCGACACCGACGGCCCGGCGGCCCAGGCCCTGGTCGAGCGGCTCCGGAACGCGCTCGCCGCCAAGGTGACGGAGGGCGGCTTCAAGGTCGGCTTCAGCATGGGGGCGACTACCTTCATCGCCCCCCCGAGGTCGCTCGACGAGATGCTCTCCCGTGCCGATCAGCTCATGTACGAGGCGAAGCGCTCCGGCAAGAACCAGGGGCGCTGCGAGGTGGTGGAGCGGCTCCCGCACCTGGGCGGCGGGTGGGTGGCCTGAGGAGGGTACCCCGAGGTCCCTAGGCTTCCCGCCTTAGCGCCGAGAGCGCCAACCCCTCGAAGAGCACGTGCGCGGCGAGGTGGCTCGTCAGGTCGGCGTGGTCGAGGGGCGGGCAGACCTCCACGAGGTCCATCCCGGCGAGCTTCACCCCGGCGAGCCCCCGCACGAGCTCCAGGGCCTCGCGCGAGGCGAGGCCGCCCGGCACCGGGGTCCCGGTGCCGGGGGCGAAGGCCGGGTCGACCACGTCGACGTCGAAGGAGAGGTAGAGCGGGGCCTCCCCCGCCGCCCGGCGAATCGCCTCGGCCACCGCCGCCGCACCGCGCCGCGCCACCTCGTCGGCGCCGTAGAGGCGGGCCCCGTGGCGCGCGCCAGGTGCGCCGTCGCCCTCGCCGGCCCAGGGGCCGCGCACGCCGACCTGGTGGAGCTGGCCCTCGCGGATGAGGCCCTCCTCGAGCGCGTGGCGGAAGGGCGTGCCGTGGTGGAAGGGCTCCCCCCAGGTCTCCGGGCCGCTCGTGTCGAGGTGGGCATCGAGGTGCACCACCGCCAGGGGCCCGTGGCGCGCGGCCGCCGCCCGCAGGGCGGGCAGCGCGATCGAGTGGTCGCCCCCGACGAGGAAGGGCACCGCCCCGCCGGCCAGGACCTTCGCCGCCGCCTCCTCGACCCTCATCCGCACCGCGGCCGCGTCGAAGGGCGGGAAGACCACGTTGCCGCCGTCGACGGCGTCGAGGCGGTCGAAGACCGCCAGGCGGTGGCCGGGGTGGTAGCCCTGCACGAGCGCGCTCACCCGGCGCACCTCGAAGGGCGCCAGCCGCGCCCCCGGGCGGTAGGTGGTCCCGCCGTCGTAGGGGACGCCGAGGAGGACCGCCCCCCGCCCCCGCGGCCCTCCGGCCGCGAGCGGCTCGACCGGCAGCCTGAAGAAGGGGATCTGGCCGTGGAGGAGGTACTCGAAGGCCGACGCCTGGCTCAAGGGCCCTCCTCGAGCAGGGCGAGGACCCGCGAGCGCGTCGCCAGGGCGAGCGCCTCGGCGGTCGGATAGGCGCCGGCCTCGAGCGGGCTGCCGAGGCGCACCCGGGCCCTCGTCCGCCGCGAGCCGGCGAGCGAGAGCCAGTGGGGGAGGAAGGCGTCGTCGCCCACCCAGGCCAGCTCGGGCGGATCGTAGGCGAGGGCGATGGGCACCACCGGCACCCCGATCCGGCGGGCGAGGCCGAAGAGGCCCTTCTTGAAGGGCAGGACGGTCCGGCCGGTGGTGGTGGTTCCCTCCGGGAAGTTCAGCACCGGCAGGCCGTGGGCGAGGGCGGCCCGGGTGCCGCGCAGGACCCTCAGGCCGCTCTTCACCTTTCCGCGCTCGACGAAGACCACCCCGAGCTCGCGGGCCATGGGCCCCACCACCGGCCAGCCCGAGACGTCGGCCTTGGAGATGGGGACGCAGGGCACCAGGCTCGCCACCACCAGCGGGTCGAGCCAGCTCACGTGGTTGGCGGCGAGGAGGGCCGGGCCGAGGGGCAGGGGGCCGAAGGCGTCGAGCTCGAGCCCGTGGAGCTCGAGGATGCGCCTCGCCACGTCGCGCAGGACGAGGGCCCGCTCGCGGGCGCCGTCGCGCGCGCTGCTGCGCAGCCGGCCCAGCCGGGCGGCGGTGGCGAGGGTGGTGAGCCCGAGCCCGGCCACCCGCGAGCCGGTGCGCCTCAAGCGCTCGCCGGCGGGGACGGGCGCTTCCCAGCGGACCCGGGAGAGCTCGAGGGGGTTCGCCATGGGTCCTAGGAGGCCCGGGCCACGGCGGGCGGGGCGAGCGCGCCGTCCCCGTCGCGGTCGACGAGCCCGAGCCGCTGCATGCGCGCCGCCAGCCGCTCGAAGGCGGCCCGTTCGATGCGGGAGACGATGCGGCGGTCCCCCGGGCCGTAGAAGTCCTCCCGGATGCCGACGTCGTGCGCGCCCAGGGCGGCGTGGAGCGCCCGGGCGGCGAGGTTGTCCTCCTTGACCGTGAACCAGCAGGCGTCCACCCGCCCGACCAGGGCGCCGATGAGCGCCCGCAGGAGCTGCAGGGCCACCCGCGAGCCCTGCAGCTCGGGGGCGACCGCCAGGGTGGTGCAGTAAGCCTCCCGGTCGCGGACGAAGCAGAGCACGTAGCCCAGGGCGCGCCCGTCCTCGAGCGCGATGAAGCAGGTGGGCTGGAAGAACTCGCAGCACAGCCGCACGTAGTAGGGGCCGAGCACACCCTCGCCCGCCTTTCCGAACACCTCCTCCTCGAGGCGCATGAGCTCCGAGAAGTCCTCCCTGCAGAGCGTCCTGATCTCCCGTCCCTTCATGGCGTCTCCCTTCGGGCCCCGCCTCCCCGAAGGCCGCACCCTACGCGCTCGAGGTGAGCGGGCGGTCGCGCCGCCGCGACGTTTCGGTGAGCCCTCGGTCACCGGATCGTGACGGGCCTTCCCTTCGCCCTCCGTGTAGCGGGGCGACGGCGTCCTCCCGGCGGCCACCTCACCATTTGTCACAGGACCGTGGTCGGCGCGCCCTCGCACCGCCACCCTCGCTCTCCACACTCCGCGTCGCAGGGTGGCGGCGGCGGAGGGCCCACGG
>DATJVF010000308.1:0-2699 GCA_035501995.1 Anaeromyxobacteraceae bacterium | reverse complement strand
GCTCCGGCCCCGATGCGGTAGAGGATCTCGGTGGTCTCCTCGGTCAGGCAGACCACGCGGCGCGGGTAGGGTGGCGCGGCGGCGAGCAGCGCGTTGAGGCTCGTCGGCATGGCGGGCGGGGGCGTGCGCGTCCCCTTTATTCGGTTATAACCCCGCCCCGTGTCGAACGCCGTCACCTCCGGCATCCGAGTCCTCGTACGCAGCGAGTACCGCTCCGACCGCTCGGCGCCGAGCGCCGGCCGCTACCTGTTCACCTACACCGTCCGCATCTCCAACGAGGGCGACCGGACCGCCAAGCTCGTCTCCCGCCACTGGATCATCACCGACGCCCGGGGCGAGAGCGAGGAGGTTAAGGGGGAGGGCGTGGTCGGGCAGCAGCCGCTCCTCAAGGCCGGCGACAGCTTCGAGTACACGAGCTTCTGCATCCTCAAGACGCCCCACGGCTCGATGCGCGGCACCTACCAGATGGTGCGCGAGGACGGCTTTCTCTTCGACGCGCGGATCGCGCCCTTCTCCCTGGTGGTCCCGGGCGCGCTCAACTGAGGAAGGGTCTTCCTACTTCTTGGCGAGCTCGTCGAGGAGCTCGCCCTCGCGCAAGAGCCCTCGCCTCACCAGGACCCGCAGGAGCGCCGCCACCACCTGGCCGGGCTTGACGAGCGCGGACTCCTCCCCCCGCGCCACCCGTTCCAGAGCGTCGAGCAGCGCCGCCTGGCGCGGGGTGAGCACCGCCTCCGGGTGCGGGACCTCGGCGGGCTCGGCCGGCGCGAGCTCGGTGACGAGGATGGGCTCGCCGAGACCGTCGGTGCCCTCGACCTGGGGGAGGGCGGCCGGCGGGGCCGCCGGGAGGGAGCCCGCCGGCGCGGGCCGCGCGGCGACCCCTCTCGCGTCGCGCACCAGCATCGGGGGCGGCGTGAGGTCGGGCGGGTCGGGGCGGGTCGGCTGCGGCCGGTAGGCGCCGGGCAAGGGCGGCGGAGCCGCGGCGCGCCCCGGACCGGTCGGCGGCCCGAGGGTGTGGGCCGGGCGCTGGAAGTACCCCTCGCGGATGTAGTCGGGCATGGCGGCGAAGGGATCGCGCGTCGTCTCCAGGGGCGCCTCGCCCGAGCCCGCCTCCTCGAGCGGGATGGGCGCCGGGACCTCCTCCGAGTAGTAGAGCCGGCGCACCGCGGCGGCGATCTCCCGGTCGCCTCCCAAGACGATCCGGATGCGGCGGCCGGTCCGGAAGGAGAGCTCGTCCACCACCGCGATGTTCGAGGGGTCGGCCATGGCCACGGTGATGGAGCCCGCGTCGGCCGCGATGGGCAACAGGATCTGGCGCAGGGCGAGCTCGCGCGGCACGAGCTTCAGCACCGCCTCGAGGGGCGGCGTCTTCTGGAGGCCGGCCACGTTCGCCACCTCGTAGCCGAACTTGCGCGAGAGCGCGCTCACGATCTGCGGCTCGGTGACGAGCTTGAGATCGAGCAGGGCCTGGCCGAGCTTGCCTCCCCACTTGCGCTGGTGGCCGAGGGCGGCCTGGAGCTGCGTCTCGTCGATGACGCCCGCCTCGATGAGCATCTCTCCGAGGCGCTTCTTCACCATGAGGACCGACCCTCTCCTGGGAGATGCACCTTGTGCCCCCGGGAGATGTTAACGCCTGCGAGGGGTGCGGTCGAGGAACTGGGCACCCCGGGGGGCTCTCGGGGCCCTGAAGTCCCCGCGGGGCCTAGCGGCGGCCGTCGTCGCGGGTGGCGATGGCCATCCGGACCAGGCCGTGGCGGCGGGCGGCCTCCATGACCTGTACCACCCGGCCGTGGGTCACCTCCTGGTCGGCCTGGAGGAGCACCAGGGTATCGGGGTTTTGGCCGTGCGCCTTGTCGAGCAGCCGCCCGAGCTCCTCGTCGTCCACCACCTTCCCCCCCACCACCGTGCGGCCGTCCTCGAGGACCGCGATGGCGAGGTCGTGCAGCTCGGTCATGCCGGAGGTCTTGCCGGCGCGGGGCAGGTTCACCTTGAGGCCGCCGCTCTGCCCGGCCTGCTCGACGATGACGGTGCTCGTCACCATGAAGATGATGAGCAGGACGAGGAAGATGTCGGTGAGGGGCGTGATGTTGATGTCGCTGAAGATGCCGCCGCCCTCCAGGTCCTCGGCCTCGCCGCCGTTCGGTCCGCCGATCGCCATGGCTAGGCGCTCTCCTCGCGGCCGACCCGGGCCGGCGCCTCCGGCCGCCCCTCCCCGAAGAGCGTCTCGCCCAGGACCTCCAGGTACTCCTCGGCGAGCAGCCGGAACTGGAGCGCCACCTTCTGCACGTGGGTGTTGAGGAAGTTGAACAGCACCACGGCCTCGATGGCCACCGCGATCCCGCCGGCGGTGGTGACGAGGGCCTCGGAGATGCCGGCCGCCACCACCGTGAACCCGCCCTGACCGCTCTTGGCCATCTGCTGGAAGGCCTGCATGATCCCGACCACCGTGCCGAACAGGCCGACGAAGGGGGCGATGGCGCCGATGGTCCCGAGCATCCACAGGTGCGCGCGCAGGCGCAGGTTGAGCTGCAGGCGCTGGCGCTCGACCACCGAGAGGACCCGCTCGCGGGTCGGCTTTCGCAGGGCGCGGCCCGCCCCCGACGACGGCGCGCCCGCCACGATCCCGGCCAGGAACACCTCGGCGGCCGGCGAGCTCGAGCGCTCGCAGTGGGCCCGCGCGTCCTCCAGGTCGCCTCGGAAGA
>DATJVF010000307.1:0-2758 GCA_035501995.1 Anaeromyxobacteraceae bacterium | reverse complement strand
CAGGCCGAGGTACCAGAAGAGCAGCGACGTCGTCAGGTAGGTCGAGACCGCGAAGACGTCCCAGGTGAGCGGGCTGCGGAACTGCGGCCAGACTCCGAGCGTCGACGGATAGGGCAGAAGCCAGTAGGCGCCGAACCACGGCCGGCCCATGTGGAAGATGGGGAACATGCCGGCGCAGAGCACCGCGAACAGCGTCATCGCCTCGGCGAAGCGGTTGATCGAGGTGCGCCACTTCTGCTGGAAGAGGAGCAGGATGGCGCTGATGAGCGTGCCGGCGTGGCCGATGCCGATCCACCAGACGAAGTTGATGATGCCGAAAGCCCAGGCCACCGGGATGTTGTTGCCCCAGGTGCCCACCCCGACCGCGAAGGTATAGGCGATGGCCGAGAACAGCAGGCCGGTCAGGGCGAAGCAGATGCCGAACAGGGCGAGCCAGCCTCGGCGCGTCGCCTGCCACACCGGCTCGAAGAGGGCATTCGTCAACTGCCGATCGTCAGGCCGGCCGACGAGGACGGGAGGGCCCTCCAGCTGGAGTCGCGCCGCGGCGGTCAACTCTCGGGTGTCGACACTCATGTGAGCTCGGGGTTCAGGTTGCGGATGCGGGCCAGGTAGGCGGTGCGCGGGCGGGTGCCGAGCTCGTGGAGCAGGTCGTAGCGCCGCTCGTCCCCGTGCAGCTTGGTGACCGCGGCCGCGGGGTCGTTCAGGTTTCCGAAGACGATGGCCCTCGCCGGACAGGCCTGGGCGCAGGCGGTGGTGAACTCGCCCTCCCGGATGGTCCGCCCCTCCTCGCGGGCGGCGATGCGCGCTCGCTCGATGCGCTGCACGCAGTAGGTGCACTTCTCCATCACGCCGCGGGTGCGGACGGTGACGTCCGGGTTCATGAGCATCTTCTCGGTGGGCGCCGACTGGCCGCGGTAGTCGAGGTAGTTGAAGCGCCGCACCTTGTAGGGGCAGTTGTTGGAGCAGTAGCGGGTGCCGACGCACCGGTTGTAGACCATCTCGTTCAGGCCCTCGTCCGAGTGGACGGTGGCGTTCACCGGGCACACGTACTCGCAGGGAGCCGCCTCGCACTGCTGGCACATGACCGGCTGGGCGAGCAGCTCCGGGTCCTCCGGCGAGCCGCTGTAATAGCGGTCGATCCTGATCCACTGCATCTCGCGGGAGCGCGCCACCTGCTCCTTGCCCACCACCACGATGTTGTTCTCGGCTTGGCAGGCGGTGACGCAGGCGGCACACCCGATGCACTTGCCGAGGTCGACCGCCATCCCCCACTTGTACTGCTGGTCCTTGTAATCGACCGGCGCCTGCAGAGTGGGGCTCGGCCCGCGCAGGTGCTCGAGCTTGCGGGCCTCGAAGTCCTTCCGGTCGAAGGAGAGGGTGAGCTCGCGCCCCTCCATCGAGAAGTGCTCCTGGGTGAGCGCGAAGTGGTGGCGACCCGGCCCGCGCTCGAGAGTCAGGCCGGGCGCGAAGGAGGCCGCATCGGCGGTCCTGAGCCGCCCGGCGTCGAAGCCCACCCCGCTCCCCACCGGGCCGGCGCGGCGCCGGCCGTAGCCGAGCGGCAGGGTGACGACGTCGTCGGCGTGGCCGGGCATGACGAGGGCCGGGGCCTCCACGCTCCGGCCCCCCAGGGCGAGCTTCACCTGCGCCCCGTCCTCGAGCCCGAGCCTGCGGGCGGTGGCGGGCGAGAGGTAGGCCGCGTTGTCCCAGGTGACCTTGCTCACCGGCTGGGCGAGCTCCTGCAGCCAGGCGTTGTCGGCGAAGCGGCCGTCGAGCACCTTGTAGTCGGCGACGAAGCTCGCCTCGAGGCCCTCGGCGGCCTTGGGCGCCTCGGCGAGGGCGGCCGCCACCGCGGCGAGGTCGGGCTCGGCCTTCTCGGGGGCGCTGGCGGTGCCGGCGACGACGCCCTTCGCGAGCCACCCCTCCCACTGCTGCTCGAAGTCGGCGACCCGGCTCCGCTCCCGCCAGAAGTCCTTGAGGACCCGGTAGGCGCCCTGGTCGGCGCGGTCGACGAAGGCCGCCAGGAGCTCGAGCTCGGAGAGGCTCTCGAAGAGGGGCTCGATGAGCGGCTGCACGAGCGAGAGGGTCCCGTCGTGCGCGCGGGCGTCCCCCCAGCTCTCGAAGGGGTGGCTCCTCGCGAGGGCCCAGGTCGCCGAGGCGGCCGTCTCGTCGTCGCGGTAGGCGAGGTAGAGGGTGTTCTTCACCCGCCCGAGAGCCGAGGCGAGGTCGAGGTCGGCCGGGGCCGAGTAGACCGGGTTCTCGGCGGTCACGACGAGCGTGTCCACCGCTCCCGCCGAGAGCTCCTGGGCGAGGTCGCGCAGCGGACCGAAGCCGGTCGCCTCGTCGAAGGCCGGGGCCGCGTACTCGACGGTCTGGCCGGCGTTGCCGAGCGCGGCGTTCATGGCGTGGGCGAGCGCGTGCACGGCCGCCGGCTGGCCCGACCCGGCGAGGACCACCGAGGCCCCGCGGTTCTTGGCGAGGTCGTCGGCCACCGCCCGCGCCGCCCGGCCGAGGCGCTCGTCGGCGAGGGGCGCCCCGAGGGGCGCGAGCTGGGCGAGCCCCTGGGCCTTGGCGAGGCGGTCCGCCACCGCCCGGGCGAAGGGGAGCACCTGCGAAGGCTTCATGCGCAGGCGGTGGTCGGCCGTGCCGCCGGTGACCGACATCTGCGCCTCGGCCACGTAGAGCCGGTTCATCTCCGGCCCCGGCTCGCGGCGGGCGGCGAACTCCCGGGCGAGCCTCAGGGCCTCGGGCCCGACGGCGA
>DATJVF010000306.1:0-12385 GCA_035501995.1 Anaeromyxobacteraceae bacterium | reverse complement strand
CCATCGTGGTCGAGTGAGGGCCGTCCGTGACCCTCCCCTTGGGGCGAGGCCTGGTCCTCGCCGCGCTGCTCCTCGGCTGCCGCGCCACCCCCCCCGGCCCGCTCGAGCGCCGGGTGGCCACCGCCGTGAAGCACCTCACCGTGGGCGGGCGGGGGGCGCTGAATCCGCTCGCGGCCACCGCCGACAACGTGGAGCGGGGCCGCCGCGCCTTCGGCGCCTACTGCACCGCCTGCCACGGCCTCGACGGACGAGCCACCGGGGTGCCCTTCGCGCTCGCCATGTCGCCTCCGGTGCCCTCCTTGGCCTCGCCCGAGGTGCAGGCCTACCAAGACGGCCAGCTGCACTGGATCGTGGAGAACGGGCTCTTCCCCTCCGGCATGCCCGCCTCGCGCAGCCTGCTCTCCGACGAGGAGATGTGGCGGATCGTGGTCTTCCTGCGCCACCTCCCGAAGGAGGGTAGCCTGGGGGACCCTCCCGCCTACGGCGGGGCCACGCCCCCCTGCGGCTCGCGCTGAAGGTCGGCGGGCTCCTCTCCACCGGTGAAGTAGGCGAGCGCGCTCGCCCCCTCCGCCTCGCGCAGGGCCGCGCAGTTCTCGACGCGCTCGAGCACCTCGGGCAGGTACCTGGCGAGGGCCGGCAGGCGCTCGGCCTGCCTCTCGAGGAAGCGCCGCAGGGGCTCCACCCGCTCCCGGTCGCACAGGCGGTAGGCCAGGTCGGGCAGGGCCGGATCGCCCGCCAGGAGCATCGATGGGGCGAGCAGGCTGAACTGCTTCTGGAACACCTTGAAGGCCGCCTCCCGCGTCTCGGGCTCCCGGGCCTGCCCGAGGACGAGGTCCGCGCGCTCCCCGGGCGCGAGCCGCGCGTCGCCCGCCAGCGCGAGCGACCGCGCCGAGAGGACCGGGTCCGCGGCCGAGGCGAGCGCCGCCAGCAGGGCGGCCCGCGGCCGCTCCTCGCGGGTCGCGACCAGGCGCTGGGCGAGTTCGTCGAAGCGGGCCGGGTCGCCCTCCCGCACCGCCGCCGCGAGCGCCGCCGGCGCGAGCTCCGGGGCCACCGCTCCCGGGTGGAACCGGCCGTCGCCGAGCCCGGCGTAGGCGAGGCCGCGCGGCGCGAGCGCGCGGGTCACCTCGGGGTCCCTCGCCACCTCGACCATGAACTCGACCACCTTCTGCCTGAGCCAGCCGGTGGCGGCCGCCTCGCCCGGGGCGGGCGCGAGCGTGAGCTCGCGCAGCCGCGGGCGATACAGCTCGGCCGCCCGGGCGCGGGCCTGGGCGCGCGCCTCCCTGGGCAAGAGCTCCTCGATGGCCTCGGAGAGAAGCGGCATGGGCGAGGTGGCGATGCGGGGGTCGCCATCGCGGGTGAGCGGGGCGAGCCACGAGAGCGCCTCGGCGAACGGGAGGCGCCCGGCGCGCACCCCGGCCCGCAGGGAGAGGGCGTAGGAGAGGCGCTCCGGGTCCGAGAGGTGCAAGAAACCGTTATCGCGCAGGTGGGCGAGGTCCTCCGGCCTCTGCGCCCAGCGGTAGTAGGCGAGCCCGCCCGCCGCCGGCATGAACCAACGAGGGCAGGCCGGGAGCGACAGGGCGCCGTGCCCGTTCTCGACGAGGCCGCAGGCCTCGCCGAGCGCTCCGGCCGCCTCGTAGCGGGCGCAGACCGGGAGGGTGTAGAGGGGGTCCGGCCGCGGACGAGCCCCGAGCGGCCGCTCGCGCTCCACCCTGAGGTCGAGGTGCGGCCCCTCGCGATCGCAGACGGAGCGGGCGACGAGGAGCGGCACCCCGGGCTGGTCGAGCGCGCTCTTCAAGGCCGGGGAGAGGTCGCGGCCGGCCGCGCGGGAGAGCACCGCCGCGAGCTCCTCGGCGCTGCCGTTGGGGTGGGGGTGCTCGCGCAGGTACACCTCCACCGCCCCGCGGAAGCGCTCCGCTCCGAGGAAGCGCTCGAGCCCCGCCAGCACCGCCGCCCCCTTGGCGTAGGCGGTCGGCCCGGACGGGAGGGCCAGCTCCTCGCTCCTCGCGGGCGTGCGCTCCACGGCGACGGCGCTGCCGAGCGCGTCCTCGTCCATCACCAGGTCGACCTCGGCGACCGCGCGCACGAGGGGCCGGTCCTCGGGGCGAAAGGCCGCCACCGCCTTCTCCCCCTCGAACTCGGCGAAGGACTCGGAGAGCCACGCGTCGCGGAAGCTCGCCGAGCGGGACAGGTCCCCGAACCACTGGTGGGCGAGCTCGCGGGCGAGGAGGAGGGCGGCCCGAGCCTCCTCCTCCCGGGGCCCCGCGCCCTCCGCCACGAGCAGCCCCTCGCCGAAGAGGAGGGCCCCGGGGTTCTCCATCCCGCCGTCGAAGCCGGGGGCGACCACCAGGTCGAGCTTCTCGTAGGGGAAGGGTACCCCGGTCTCGCGCTCGAGGAGGGGCACGAGCGCCCGGGTGGCCTCGAGCGCGAATTCGAGGCCCGGCTCGAGCCCGCGCGGCGAGAGCCCGCGCAGGGGCAGGACTCGCCCGCGCAGCGCGTCGGCGGAGAGCGGCGCGGGCGCCTCCACCGCGAAGGGCCCCACCGCCGCGAAGAAGAGCTCGGTGGGCAGCGGGGGGGTGCGGGCGAAGCGGACCCGCTTCATCCCCCCCTCGGCCGGCTCCTCGGCCACCACCGGCGCGTTGGAGACCGCCAGGTCGCCCTCCGGCACGACCAGGGTCACGTCGAAGGGGGCCCGGAAGAAGGGGTCGTCGAAGCAGGGGAACAGGCGCCTCGCCAGGTCGGGCTGGGCCTGCGTGTAGGCGTAGGCCGATCCCCTGGAGAGCACCCGGAACAGGCCGCGCGGGCGCTCCCCCACCGCGCCGGCGAAATCGACGTGGAGGGTGGCCCGACCGGCCGGGAGCTCGCGCGGGGTCGTGAGCCGCGCCACCCCTTCCCGCTCCTCCACCAGCGTGGCCGGCAGGCGGGCGCCGTCCACCTCGACGAAGGCCTCGTCCACCGTGAGCTCGCGCGCGCTCACGAAGAACACCGCGGTGGGGTGGTCGAGCTCGATCTCGATCTCCACCGTGCCCTCGAAGCGCTCGCGCTCGGGGTTCACGGTGAGCTCGAGGTCGTAGCGCAGCGGGCGGACGTCGCGCGGGAGCTCCACCTCCGGCGGCCGCTCGGCCTGCGAGATGGGTGGCATGGGTCGGGCGCAGGCGAGCGCCAGGACGGCGGCGGCGACCCTCTGGCGCATCGGGGCACTCTACCAAAGCGCCGCCGGCCGGGCGATGGGGGCCCTGCGCCCGGCGGGAGGGCGCCTCACGACACGCACCAGAAGTCCACCTGCTCGACCATGCCCTTGGCGGTGAGCTCCTGCCGGATGAGCTCGCGGGCCCCCTTCGCGCCCACCGCCACGAGGAGCGGCAGCCGCCCGCGGAGCCGGTCCGCCTCCCCGAAGGGCCGCACCGCCGCCCCGCGCACCTTCCGTCCCACCTTCCTCGGGTCGACCTCCAGGAACAGCGCCACCCGCACCCCCTCGCGGAGCAGGGCGTCGGCGAAGGCCTTGCCGGTCTCGCCGGCGCCCCACACCGCCACCTCGTCGCTCCGGGCGAGGAGCGTGCGGCGCAGGTGCCCGCACTTGAGCGCGATGTGGCGCTCGAGCGCGTAGCGCGGGTCGCGACGGGTGGCGCGCCCGGGCCCCTCCCGCCAGAGGAGGAGGGGCGCCGGCAGGTTGGTGAGACGCCCGCCCGCCTCGCTCGCGCGGAGCCACAGGTCGTAGTCCTCCGGGAAGGGCCCCTCGCGCCAGCCCTCGAGCCTCTCCAGGGCCGCGCGCCGGATGACCGAGGCCGGGTGGACGATGGGGGCCTCCACCAGGAGATCGCGGGCCACGAGCTCGGGGGTGACGAGGCCGTTCAGCCAGGCGAGGTAGCTCTTCATGCCCTCCCGCACCGCGCGCCGCGGGAAGGCACGCACCTGCGAGCCGACCGCCCACAGGGCCGGGGCGGCGCCCAGGGCCTCGAGCTGCCGCTCGAGGCGGCGCGGGTGGGCGAGGTCGTCGGCGTCCATGCGGGCCACGAACTCGGCGTCGCAGCGGGCGAGTCCGCGGTTGAGCGCCCGCGGGAGGCCTTCCCCGGGGGTGCGGATCACGACCACCCTGCGATCCTCTTCTCCCAGGCGGAGGAGCGCCTCGGCGGTCCCGTCGCGCGAGCCGTCGTCCACCGCCACCAGGACCAGATCGCGCAGGCTCTGCCGGAGGATGGTCCGCGCCGCCGCCCGCACGGTGGAGGCGGCGTCGCGCGCCGGAAAGAGGACCGACACCCGCGGCATGGGCACCCCGCGCGCTCCCGTAAGGTGGCCCGCGGCACCGGTGCCGGCCAGGGCGCGAGGGGCGAGTCTCCTCGCAAAGGCCGCCCGTCCGCAAGGTGCGGGCTCCCTCTGCCGCTTTACCTCGGCGCCGGCCTTTGCGACCCTCGCCACCATGGACGCCGTCTCCCTGGGTCTCGAGCCCTGCGCGCTGTGGCACTACTTCCTCGCCCTTTCGGCGATCCCGCGCGTCTCGGGGCGGGAGGAGGCGGCCCGGGCCTTCGCGGCCGAGGAAGGGAAGGCCAGGGGCTGCGAGGTCCTGCCCGACCTGGCTGGCAACCTGCTCCTGCGCCAGCCGGCCAGCGCGGGCCTGGAGGGAGGCCCCCCGCTCGCCCTGCAGGCCCACCTCGACATGGTCGGCGAGGCGGAGTCCGGGTCGAGCCACGACTTCACCCGCGATCCGATCCAGGTCTTCCGGGAGGGGGACTTCCTGCGCGCGCGGGGGACCACGCTCGGCGCCGACGACGGGATCGGGGTGGCGGCCGCTCTGGCGGTCCTTTCGGACCCGGCCCTGCGCCACGGTCCGCTCGAGGTCCTCCTCACCGTGAACGAGGAGACCGGGCTCAAGGGGGCGAGGGGCCTGCGGCCCGGCTGGCTCCTCGCGAGAAGGCTCATCAACCTCGACAGCCAGGCCGAGGGGGTCCTCACCGTCGGCTGCGCGGGCGCCCTCGACACCGTCGCCACCCGGAAGGTGTCCTGCGGGCCCTTGCTGCCGGGGACGGCGGCCCTCGAGATCGCCGTGACGGGCCTGCGGGGCGGCCACTCCGGAATCGACATCGCCCGGGGACGCGGCAACGCCATCCGAGTCCTGGCACAGGTGCTCGTCGCCCTCCGCGAGGACGGGCCAGTCGACCTCGTGGCGCTGCGCGGCGGCACGAGGCGCAACGCCATCCCTAGGGAGGCCCGGGCGGAGGTCCTCGTCGAGGCGGCGCGGGAGCCGGCGCTCCGCCAGGCCCTCTCCCGCCTGGAGAGGAGGTGGGCGAGCGCGCTCGGCGCAAACGAGCCGGCCTTCGCGCTCGAGGTCGACCGGGCGGCCCTCTGCCCGCCCCTGTCGCCCGGGGACGCCGAGGCCACCCTGCTCTTCCTCCTCGCCGCCCCCCACGGGGTGGAGGAATGGAGCCCGACCCTCCCCGGCCTCGTCCAGACCTCGACCAACCTCGCCCGGGTCGAGACGCGCGCGGGGGCGGTGGAGGTCTCCTTCCTCACCCGCAGCGCTCTCGAGGCCCAGAAGCGCGCGCTCGCGGCGCGCATCGCCGGAGCGTGCCGGCTGGCCGGCTTCGCGGCCCGCGACGGGGAGGGGTATGGCGGCTGGCCGCCGGAGCCGGAGAGCGGGCTCGCGAAGCTCGTCGACGGCCTGCACGCCGAGCTGTTCGGAGCCCCCATGGTGAAGGCCGCCGTCCACGCCGGCCTCGAGTGCGGCCCCATCGGGGAAGGGCACGCCGGGATGGAGATGATCTCCCTCGGCCCCAGCATGTGGGATTGCCACACGCCGCGCGAGCGCCTCGGCATCGCCTCCTCGGCGCGCTTCTACCGGCTCCTCGCCGCCGCGGTCGAGCGGGTGGCGGCGAGCCCCGGCGGATGAGGCGCCTCCTTCAGAGCGGCTCGTAGTCGCCGCGCGCGGTGAGGTCCTCGGGGATCTCCTCCTCCTCGGACTCGGGCGCGATCTCGGCGCCGCTCCCCACCGCGGGGGGCGGGCGGGCGGCGGGCGGCCTCGCCCGGGCGAGCTGGGCGGCGATGGAGGGCGCGGCGGCCGCACCGGGGGCCTCGGCGGCTGCCCGGGCGAGCAGGTCGCACAGGTGGACCGCCGCGTAGTGGTAGCCGAGGGCCCCGAGCCCGACGATCTGGCCGCGGGCGACCCCGGCGACGAGGCTCGGCCCCGGAGCGGGCTCGCGGGCGTAGGGGTTGTCGAGGTGCACCTCGACGACCGGGCAGCCGAGCGCCGAGAGGCACTCGGGGAGGGCCCGGCTGGTGTGGGCGAGGGCCCCGGGGTTCACGATGACGCCCTCCGCCCCGTGCCGGTGGGCCTGCAGGAAGTCGAGCAGGGCCCCCTCGGCGTTCGACTGGAACGCCGCCACCTCGACCCCGTAGGCGGCGCAGGCCCCGGTCACCAGGCGCTCGATCTCGGGCAGGGTCTCGCGCCCGTACCGCTCCGGCTCGCGCTCGCCGAGCAGGTTCAGGTTGGGCCCGTGGACGAGCAGGATCACGGCTCCCTCCCGATCTCGCTCACCGTCTCCTCGACGGCGCGCGGGTCCACCCGGACGTCCCACTCCACCCGCCAGCGCGCCCCCAGGCGCCGCGGCAGGACCCACTGCAGGCCATCCGCCGTCCGCTTCTTGTCGTACCCCATGAGCCGGGCGGCCCGCCGGGCCAGGGCCTTCGGGACGCGGGTGGGCAGCCCGGCCGCGAGCAGCACCTCCTCCACCTCCGCCACCGGGCCCTCTTCCAGGCGGCCGAGCGCCCGGGCCAGGCGGAAGGCGAAGGCGAGGCCCACCGCGACGGCCTCCCCGTGGGAGTAGTCGGAGAAGCCACCCGCCGCCTCCACCCCGTGGCCGAAGGTGTGGCCGAGGTTCAAGAGCTTGCGCTCGCCCCGCTCCTTGGGGTCGCGTCCGACGATCTCGACCTTGATGCGGGCGCAGGCGGCGATGAGGGCCGGGTCGACCCGACCCGAGCGAGCGGCCCGGCCCACCCGCGCCAGCATGGGCGGGCAGAGCGCCCCGTACTTGGCCACCTCGCCGAGCCCGCTGCGCAGCTCGCGCGCGGGGAGCGAGGCGAGCGAGGCCGGGTCGGAGAGGACCGCGACCGGGGGGTGGAAGGCGCCCACCGCGTTCTTGGCGAAGGGGAGGTTCACCCCGGTCTTCCCGCCCAGGGCGGCGTCGACCATGGCGAGGAGCGTGGTCGGCACCGCGGCCCACGCCACCCCGCGCATGAAGGTGGCGGCCAGGAACCCGGCCGCGTCGGTCACCGCTCCGCCCCCCAGCCCCACGAGCAGGCTGCGGCGGGTCCCGCCGGCGCGCAGGAGCCGGCTCGCCGCGCGCTCGATCTCGAAGAGGCTCTTGCCGCGCTCGCCGTCCGGCAAGAGGAGCACGGGCGACCCGGGCGCGGTCCGGGCCAGGGCGGCCAGGACCCCCCGCCCGAAGGGCGTCTTCAGGACCGCCCGGCAGCTCACGAGCGCCACCCGGTCGCGGCCGCGGCCGAGCTCGCCGAGCGCCCGCGCGACGCCGCCGCCCACCCGCACCTCGTAGCGATGCCCTTCCTGGTCCGCCCGCAGGATCACCACGCTCCCTCCTAAGCGATGTCGCGCAACGCGTCGACGGAACAAGCGAGTCGCAGGTTGTGAAGAAAGGCCACGGCGGCGAGGGGGTGGGTGCGAAATCGCCCCCGGCGACGGTGATCCCGGAGGATACGCCATTGCTCGAGCCGCGCCAGGGCGGGTTCGACTCGTGCGCGAGGCTCGCGGTGTCGACGGTCGCGCCCGTCGCGGAGTATCCGGTTTCGCTGCGATACGGTGTGACGAGTTCCTCGATCCCCCGGCAGCCGCCGTCGGCGAGGACGCGTCCGTCCTCGCGGCAGAGGGCCTGGCCCTCGCCCCGGGGAGACCCGCTGGGCCGGCCCGCCCCCGCCCGCCCCCTCCGCGCCTTTCGGGCGCGCTCGCCCCCGAGGGATGGCCAAGACCACGCGGTGCGGGACCGGGCGTCCACCCCCCGGGGAGCGGACGGCGCTCACCGGATGCGGGCCCGATAGGCCTCGATCGCCACCTCGATGTCGCGGACGGCGTCGCCGCCGAACTTCTCGAGCAGGGCGTCGGCCAGGACGAGCGCCACCGCGGCCTCCCCCACCACCGCCGCCGCCGGCACCGCGCACACGTCGCTGCGCTCGTACTTGGCGGTGGTCTCCTCGCGGGTGGCGAGGTCCACGGTGGGCAGGCCCCGCGTCATGGTGGGGATGGGCTTCATGTAGCCGCGCACCAGGAGGGGGGCGCCGTTCGTCACGCCGGCCTCGAGCCCGCCGGCGCGGTTTGTCTCCCGGTAGAACCCGAGCTCCGGCCGGTAGTGGATGGCGTCGTGGAAGGCGTCCCCGCGCAGGTCGACCCGGGTGCCCTCGCCCACCTCGGCCGCCCGGATGGCCGGGATGCCGCACAGCGCGGCCGCCAGCCGGGCGTCGAGACGGCGGTCGGGGTGCGCGTAGCTGCCGAGCCCGGGAGGCAGGCCGGTGGCGTAGATCTCGAAGGTGCCTCCGATGGAGCCGCCCCGGGCCTTCTCGGCGTCGATGAGGGCCCGCCACTCGGCCGCGATCGTCTCGTCGTCCACCCCGAGGTCCGAGGCCAGGATGGCCTCCTCCTCTCTGGCGTCAGGGGGGGTGCCCACCTTGCGCTCGCGCTCCCCGATGGCCACCACCCGCCCGGACACCCGGACCCCGAAGCGGGCGAGCAGCTGCCGGGCCAGGGCGCCGAGCGCCACCAGCGCCGCCGTGCTGCGGGCGCTGGCGCGCTCGAGGGCGTCGCGCGCGTCGTCGAAGCCGTACTTCTGGGCCCCGGGGAGGTCGGCGTGGCCCGGGCGGACCTGGGTGAACTTGCGTCCCCCCCGGGCGTAGGGCGAGACGAGGTCCTTCCAGTTCTCGTGGTCGCGGTTCCAGATGACGAGGGCGATGGGTGAGCCGAGGGTGACCCCGCCCCGGAGCCCGGACAAGAACTCGGCCCGGTCGGTCTCGATCTTCTGCCGGCCGCCGCGTCCGTACCCCTTCTGGCGACGGGAGAGCTCGGCGTCCACGGCGGCGAAATCCACCTGCAGTCCGGCCGGGAAGCCCTCGGCGATGGCGGTGAGGGCCGGCCCGTGCGATTCGCCGGCGGTGAGGTAGCGCAGGCCCATGGCGATGCCCTTCAGTGTCCGGAGGCGGCGCTCCGCAGGGCGCTCGTCATGAGGTCCTCCGGCGCGGGCTTCCCGGTGAAGAGGGTGAAGGCGAGCGCGCCCTGGCGCACGAGGAGCTGTTCCCCGGTGACGAGCCCGGCCCCCGCCCGCAGCGCGGTGCGGCCGAACTCGGTCCCGCCGTAGACGAAGTCCACCGCCAGCTGGCCCCGGGCGAAGGGGAGCGCGGAGAGCTCGGAGCCCACCCCGTTCATGCCGATGGAGGTGGCGTTCACCACCGCCTCGCTCTCGGCGACGAGCCGCGGGACCTCCTCCCAGGCGGCGACGTGGCAGAGGCCCTCCGGGAAGGTGCGGTGCAGGCGCCGGCGCAGCTCCTCGGCCGCCCCGAGCCGCCGGGCCGCCACCACGACCTCGGCGCCCACACTCAGGAGGGCGAAGGCGCCGGCCGCCGCCGCACCGCCGGCGCCGAGGAGCAGCGCCCGGGCGCCCCGGCGCAGGGAGGAGGCCTCGAGCAGCGCCAGGCAGGCCGGCGCGTCGGTGTTGAAGCCCTCCCAGCCCTCGGGGGTACGGCGGAGCGTGTTCACCGCGCCGCACAGCTCGGCGGTGTGGTCGAGCCTCAGGCACAGCCGGGCCACGTTGAGCTTGTGGGGGACGGTGACGTTCAGGCCCTGGAACCCGAGGGCGTGGGCCCCGCGCACCGCCTCGGTGAGGCGCTCGGGCGGGACCGGCAGGCACACGTAGACGCCGTCGATCCCCACCTCGCGCAGGGCGGCGTTGTGCATGGCCGGCGAGAGGCTGTGGCTGACCGGGTGGCCGATGAGGCCGAACAGCCGGGTCCGTCCCGAGATCACGGGTGACCTCCCACGAGCCGGTCGAGGATCTGGAAGAAGGAGGGGAAGCTCGTGTCGATGCAGCTCGCGTCGTCGAGCTGCACCTCGTCGCCGCCCATGAAGAGCTGGGCCACCGCCATGCTCATCGCCACCCGGTGGTCGAGCCGGGTCTCGACCGCCACGCCCCTGAGCGGGGTCGGCCCCTCGATGGCGCAGCCGTCCTCGAAGAGCTCCAGGCGGGCTCCGGCCGCCCGCAGGGCCTCGCCCATCGAGGCCAGCCGGTCCGACTCCTTCACCCGCAGCTCGGCCGCGTCGCGCAGGACGGTCCGGCCGCGGGCCTGGGTGGCGAGCACCAGGAGGACCGGCAGCTCGTCGATGAGCCTCGGCACGAGCGCCCCCCCGATCTCCACCGCCCGCAGCGGCCCGGCGACCACGCTCACGTCGCCGCGCGGCTCGCCCTCCTCCACCCGGTTCGAGATGGTGAGCCCGGCCCCCATGTCCCGGAGCACGTCGAGGAGCCCGGTGCGCGTCGGGTTCAGGCCGACGTTCTTCACCGTGACGCGCGAGCCCTCGAGCGCCGCCCCGGCGGCGAGGAAGAAGGCGGCCGAGGAGAGGTCGCCCGGGACCTCGATGGCGCCGCCCCGGGGCCGGCCCGGGCCCACCGTGACCGCCAGGCCGTCGGCGCGCAGGGAGGCCCCCAGCGCCGAGAGCATGCGCTCGGTGTGGTCGCGCGAGCCGTGCGGCTCCACCACCGTGGTCTCGCCCTCGGCGAACAGGCCGGCCAGGATGAGCGCGCTCTTCACCTGGGCGCTCGCGACCTCCAGGACGTGCCGCGTCCCGCGCAGGGGTCGGCCCTCGATCACCACCGGGGGATGGCGGTCCCCGGCGCGGGCCCTCATCTCGGCGCCCATGCGCCGGAGCGGCTCGAGCACCCGGCGCACCGGGCGCTGGCGCAGGGAACGGTCCCCGGTCAGCACCGAGAGCCCCGGCACCGCCGAGAGCACCCCGCAGAGCAGGCGCAGGCTGGTGCCCGAGTTCCCGCAGTCGACCACGTCGGGCGGCTCGCCGAGCCGCTCGGGCGGCTCGACCAGCACGAGGGCGCCCTCGTCCCGGACCACTGCCCCGATGGCCTCCACCGCCCGGCGGGTGGCCTCGACGTCCTCGGCCCTGAGCAGCCCCCGCACCGTGGAGGGCGTCCTCGCCAGGGCCGCGCAGATGAGGGCGCGGTGCGAGACCGACTTGTCGCCCGGGACCTCGCACTCGCCCCTGAGCGGGCCGCGCCGGCGGCAGGCGGTGGGAGCCTTCATGGCGGAGCGCCTCCGGCGGTGGGGAAGAGGGCCTCGCGCGCCTCGCGCGCCGCCTCGAGCGCCCGGCGGGCCGCCGCGGGCGAGGCCGCCACGGCCGAAAGCAAGTCGGCGAAGTGGCTCTCCAGGCGGCGGGCCGCCTCGGGCAGGTGAGCGTTGCGTCGCGCCACCTCGCCCTGGATGTCGAAGGGGAACTGGGCGAGGCGGGTCATGTCCCTCAGGCCCGGCCCGGCCAGGAGGGCGGCGAGCGGGCCGGCCTCGCGCGCCGCCGCGGCGAGGGCGCTCGCGACGAGGTAGGGCAGGTGCGAGACCATGGCCACCGCGGCGTCGTGCTCGGCGGCGCGGCAGCGCACCACCCTCGCCCCCAGGGCGGCGTGCAGGGCGGCCACCCGCTCGACGGCCGGAGGCGGTCCGTCGGTGCAGACCGCCACCGTCCCGCCCTGCCACAGACCGGCGCGGGCGGCGGCGTAGCCGCCGTGCCCGCCGAACATGGGGTGCGCGCCCACGAAGGCCACCCCGGCTGGGACCTCGTGGGAGGCCCGGGCGAGGAGGAGCTCCTTCGCGCCCCCCACGTCGCTCAGCACCGCCCCTTCGGCGAGCAGGCCCGCCACCTTGCCGAGGAGGCCTTCCAGCGCGGCGATGGGCGTGCAGAGCACCACCACCTCGCAGTCGGCGAGCGCCGGCCCCGGCTCGGGCAGGGCGAGGTCGGCCACCCGGTCGCGCAGGGCGGCCGCCCGCACCGCCTCGTCCGGCTCGACGGCCACCACCCGCACCCCGGGCTCGGCCGCCCGCGCCGCCCGGGCGAGCGAGGCGCCCATGAGGCCGAGGCCCACCACCCCGAGCCGGCGCGGCAGGGCCTCGCTCAAGGGACGAGGTCCGGGCGGAGGGCGCGCGCGCCGCGAAGGTAGACGTGGCGGGCGTCGGCGGGGGTTCCCGAGTCCACGTGGACGAGCACCCGCACGGTGCGGGGCAGGGAACCCGGGACCGGGATCTCGCGCGAGCAGATCATGGGGACCCGGTCCCAGCCGCCTCGCTCGCGGGCGGCGCGGGCCGGGAAGTCCGCGTCGAGGTCGTGGGTGACGGTGAAGAT
>DATJVF010000305.1:0-2933 GCA_035501995.1 Anaeromyxobacteraceae bacterium | reverse complement strand
GATGCCCCCGAACCTATCCAGGGTCCCCCCGGAGCGCGGGCGACCGGTGCAGGCCTTCGGCGCGCCTCTCCGGGGACCCGAACGACGAGGAAGCTCCCCTCCGGCGACCGATCGTGTGTTCAATTCGGGAGCGAGGCGCCGACGGGATCGCGACGAGGAGCGATGAGTGGCGTTCCCTACCGGACCCGCACGCGCGCCGAGGCGAGGAGGAGGCCTGCCTCGGCCAGGATCTCGCTGAACCAGTCGCCCATCACGGTCTCGCCGTACTCGTGCTCGAAGCGGAAGAGGATCTGCACCTCGTCGCTCGAGAAGCGCGAGGCCACCCACCGGTCGATGGCGGGCGCGAGCGGCTCGCGCGGCAGCGTGCCGCCGAGCGCCGGAGGCTCCGTTCGCATGAGCTTCACGAACTTGCGCTTCACCTGTTCGAGCGCCTGGTCGTACATGAAAAGGCCCAACCTCCGCGAGGATCGAAGAGCAAGGCTCGGGCCAGCCCGAACCCGTATGGAACTGGGGGCGGAAAGGGGGTCCTCGCCGCCCCGGGCCGCGCGACACCCGGACCCGGGAACGGAAGCCTCGGCGGGCCCGCGGGATGGGCCTAAATGCTCGGCGATGCCTGCGGATTGCGCATTGCGGCAAGCCGGGGCTTCCACGTTGTGACGGGGTCTAAACAGCGGGCGCGGCGCGGCGAGAGGTCCGGCCTGGCATGACCCTGCGCGGCTCGACCGCAGCCGCTTCGCGGGAGGTCTTGGTCCGCCGGCACGGACAGCGTGCCGCGGCCGCACAGCTCTCCTGCTCCCTCCCGGAGCTGCTGCAGGCGTGGGCCCCTGCGAGAGCCTTCGGACCTCGGGGAGGCGTGCCCGGCCTCGTCCCATTGGGCCCCACTCTGGCCCGAAGGCTCCTGCACTATGGGTGACATCTTGGCGGGGGGTCGCCCGAGGCGGCCTTGGGCGACCAGTTACGGTCCCCGCGAGGGTTACCGCCGTGCAGAGCAAGGGAGCGCCTATCTCCGCGCTTCGAGGCGCGAGGGGGTCTGGCGAGCGCGCGGTAAACGTTTTGTTTCTCAGCCCCGGAGAGGTCGCGCTTGGCCCGATCGTGGACCAGGCGAGCCTGGGAGGCGGATCGCAGCGCAGGCTTCGGCCTCGCTCGGACCGGCCGGTACACCAATGACCCAACGTTGAGCAGGCTTCATTTGGGGTCGGAACGCCGAGCCGCGCGCCGCTAGCAACGAGGGGCGATCGGTGAGCGTTCGAGAGGGAGGTCGGTGTTTGAACTTCAGGCGGAGCTTCAGGCGAGCGGCCGCCACCTTTCGAACGGGGCGCGACTCTCATCGAGCCCTGACACGAGGTGCCGACGTGGACGAACTCACGGTCAGTGTGACTCGAGGGCGCGCCACCAGCAAGGAGGCAGCGAGTCCTGTCGCCGGGGTCCTCCTAGCCGCGGGCATGTCACGTCGCATGGGGCGCAACAAGCTCCTGCTCCCCTGGGGCGGCACGACCGTGCTGCGCGAGGTGGCGAGCACGGCCCTCTCGGCGGGGCTCGACCCGCTCCTCGTGGTGCTCGGGCACGAGCGCCGGCGAGTGGAGGCCGCGCTCGCCGGCCTACCTCACCTCTCGGTGGGAAACCCGGACTACGCGTGCGGCATCAACACCTCGCTGCGGGCGGGATTCACGGCGGTGCCGGACCGCTGCGGGGCGGCGGTGGTCCTGCTCGGCGACATGCCCTTCGTCACCGCGTCGATGGTGCGCGAGCTCGTAAGGCGCTTTCGGGAGGAGGCGGCGCCCCTCGTGCTCTCCACCTACGGCGAGGTGCTCGCGCCGCCGACGCTCTACGGGCGCGGGCTGTTCCCGGAGCTCCGCGCACTCGCCGGGGACGGGTGCGGCAAGCAGGTGATGAAGCGGCACCGCTCCCGGGCGGTGGAGGTCGCCTGGCCCGCCGCTTCCCTCAGCGACCTCGACGAACCATCCGACCTCATCCGGGCCCGCGCCCGGATGGAAAGGAGCTGAACCCATGCGCGCCGAGCTCCTGCAGCTGGCCGCCGACCTCTCCCGCAAGGGCGAGCCCTTCGTGGTGGCGGTGGTGGTCCGCCGTGAGTCCTACAGCTCGGCGCACCAGGGCGACATGGCGATCATCACCGCCGACGGGGCCTACCGCGGCTGGCTGGGCGGCAACTGCACGCAGCCGGCGGTGAAGCGCGAGGCGAGGCGCGCCCTCGCCGACGGCCAGCCGCGCCTCGTCTCCATTTCGCCGGAGGCCTCCGACCCGCGGCCCGGCGTGACCGCCCTCCCCATGACCTGCCACAGCGGGGGGAGCGTCGACATCTACCTCGAGCCGGTGCTCCCGGTCCCGCGGCTCCTGCTCTTCGGGCCGTCGCCGGTGGCCTCCGCGCTCGCCCGCCTCGGCAAGGCCATGGGCTACCTCGTCGACCTGGTGGATCCCTCGGGCGACCCCGCCCTGGCCGACCACCTCCACGCCGACGCCCGGGCGCCCGAGCTGCGGGCGCTCGCCGGCGCCTCCGAGCACCTCTTCGCGGTCGTGGCCACCATGGGAGAGAGCGACGAGGAGGCCATCGAGAGCGCCCTCGCCCTCGCGCCCGCCTACCTGGCGGTGGTGGCGAGCCGCAAGCGCTTCGCCCTCCTCCGCGAGGCCTTGAGAGGACGCGGCGTTCCGGCGGCGGCCCTCGACCGGGTCCGGAATCCGGCCGGCCTCGACCTCGGGGCGCGGCTGCCCGAGGAGGTCGCGCTCAGCATCATGGCGGAGGTGGTGAAGCTCAGGCGGACCGAGGCCGCCGCCCTGGCCCGGGAGGCGGCGGCCGCCGACCCTGCCGCCGCGCGCGAGGAGCGCGATCCGGTGTGCGGCATGACGGTGGCGGTGGCGGGCGCGCGCCACGAGGCCGAGCACGGCGGACGGCGCTTCTACTTCTGCAACGCCCGCTG
>DATJVF010000304.1:0-3276 GCA_035501995.1 Anaeromyxobacteraceae bacterium | reverse complement strand
CGCGGCCGCGGTGGCCTTCGGGGTGAGGAACCTCGACTCGCTGGAGAAGGGCCTCGAGGAGCTCGCCCGGGTGGTGCGCCCCGGCGGGCGGCTCGGGGTGCTCGAGTTCTTCCGCCCCGAGTCGCGCAGCTCACGCCTCGTCCACGGCGCCTACAACCGCCTGGCCCTGCCAGTGCTGGGGCGGCTCCTCTCGCCCGACCCCTCCGCCTACCGCTACCTCGTCGCCTCCATGGAGCGCTTCGTCGCCCGCCCCGCCTTCGAGGAGGCCTGTCGCCGGGCGGGCTTCTCGGCCGTGAGGGGGGAGACCCTCTTCCCCGGCACCTGCGGGCTCGTCCTGGGGGTGAGGGCGTGAGGCTGGTGGTGGCGGTCAGCGGGGCCTCCGGCGCCCCCTACGCGAAGCGCCTCCTCGACTTCCTGGCCGCCGAGGGGCCGGGGCACGGCCTCGAGGTGGACCTCCTCTTCACCGAGACCGGCCGGCAGGTCTGGCGGCAGGAGATCGGCGAGGCGCCGAGCTACCCCTTCAAGGTCTGGAAGAACCGCGACTTCACGGCGCCCTTCGCCTCCGGCAGCGCGCGCTACGACGCCATGGCGGTGGTGCCCTGCTCGGCCGGGGCGCTCTCGCGCATCGCCTACGGCGTGTCGCTCGACCTCCTGGGCCGCGCGGCCGACGTCATGCTGAAGGAGCGCCGGCGCCTCGTCCTGTGCCTGAGGGAGACCCCGCTCTCGCTCGTCCACGCCCGCGCCATGGCGCAGGCCATCGAGGCCGGGGCCCTCATCCTCCCGGCCATGCCGAGCTTCTACGGCCGGCCGGCCGACCTCTCCGAGCTCATCGACACGGTGGTGGGGCGCATCCTCGACCGCCTCGACATCCCGAACGAGCTCATGCGCCGCTGGGACGGGCTCTCCCCCAGGGCCCGCGCCGAACCCGTGGAGGACTAGCCATGCTCTCCCCCCTCGCCCACCGTGCCCTGGAGCGCGAAGGCCTAGGTCCCGTGAGGGACCGCGTGCTCGCCCGCGAGCGGCTCTCAGAGGAGGACGCCCTGCGCCTGTTCGAGGCGCGGGACCTCGCCGCGCTGGGGGCGCTCGCCGACCACGTGCGGGCGGAGCGCCACGGCGCCTCGGTCTTCTACAACCGCAACGTCCACCTGAACTTCACCAACGTCTGCGTGGCCTCCTGCAAGTTCTGCTCGTTCGCCCGCCCCGACGACAAGGCGGCCAGCCAGGGCTACACCATGAGCCTGGAGGAGGCGGTGGGCCACGTCCTCGAGCGGCGCGCCCTCGGCATCACCGAGGTGCACATCGTGAACGGGCTCCACCCCGACCTCCCCTTCGAGTTCTACCTAGAGGTCCCGCGCCGCATCCGGGCCGCCTGGCCCGAGATCCAGATCAAGGCCTACACCGCGGTCGAGATCCACTTCTTCGCCGAGAAGTTCAAGAAGAGCTACGAGGAGGTCCTGCGGGCGCTCAAGGAGGCCGGCGTCGACACCCTGCCCGGCGGCGGCGCCGAGATCTTCGCCCCGCGGGCGAGGCGCAAGCTCTGCGACGACAAGGCCACCGCCGACGAGTGGCTCTCGGTCCACCGGGTGGCCCACCGGCTCGGCATGAAGACCAATGCCACCATGCTCTACGGCACCATCGAGACCCTGGCCGAGCGGGTCGACCACATGGCGCGCCTGCGCCGGCTGCAGGACGAGACCCACGGCTTCCAGGTCTTCATCCCGCTCGCCTTCCACCCCGAGCACAACATGATCGGCAAGGCCTTCCCCAAGCCGACCGGCTACGACGGGCTCAAGACCTACGCGGTGGCGAGGCTCTTCCTCGACAACTTCGACCACCTCAAGGCCTACTGGGTGACGCTCGGCGAGCGCCTCGCCCAGACCGCCCTCTCCTTCGGCGTCGACGATCTCGACGGGACGGTCCTCGAGGAGCGCATCTACCACATGGCCGGCGCGAAGACGCCCCAGGCTCTCCTCGAGCCGGAGCTGCACCGGCTCATCCGCGCGGCCGGGCGCATCCCGGTCGAGCGCGACAGCCTCTACCGCGTCCTGCGCACCCACCCGGGAGCGCCGGGGAACGCCGCCGCCTAGAAGGGATCCGCCATGAAGAAGCTCCGCGCCGCCGCCGTCTCCTTCCTGAACGCGCGCCCCCTCACCGCGGCCCTCGAGGAGAGCGAGCGGATCGAGCTCGTCCTCGCCGAGCCCTCCATGTGCGCGAGTCTCCTCGAGCGCGGCGAGGTGGAGCTGGCGCTCTTGCCGGTGGGGGGACTCGCCGGCCAGGACTACGAGATCGTCCCCGGGATCGGCATCGGGTCGGACGGCCCGGTGTCGACGGTGCTGCTCGTGGGCGAGCAGTCGCCGGTGGTGTGGGACGAGGTCTTCCTCGACACCGCCTCGCGCACCTCCCAGCTCCTCTCCCAGATCGTGCTCGCCGAGCGCGGCCTCCACCCGAGGTTCACCCCCATGCCGGCGGCCGACGGCCTGGCGGCCGCCCGCGGGACCAAGGGGGCCCTCATCATCGGGGACCGCGCCTTCGACGTCTCGAAGAACCAGGTGCTGGACCTCGGACGCGAGTGGACCCAGGCCACCCACCTCCCCATGATCTACGCCCTGTGGGCGGCCCGCCCCGGGGTGCTCGCCCCCGAGGACGTGGCCGCCGTCACCCGGGCCGCCCGCGAGGGCCTCGGCCGGCGCACCGAGCTCGCCCAGGCCTTCGCCCGCGAGCGCGGGGGCGACCCGGAGCGCTACCGCCGCTACCTCACCCACCGCATCCGCTACGGCCTCGGACCCTACGAGCTCGAGGGCCTGGAGGCCTTCCTCGCCCGGGTGGCCGCGGCGGGGATCGCCCCCCCCACCCGCCTGCGCTTCGCCGACGACCGGGTGCGCTCCTCGAGGGCGCGGCGCCGGGTCTCGCTCGAGGCCGCCCTGCAGAAGGCCGCCGACGGCGAGCGCCTCGACGTCGACGAGGCCGAGACCCTCGACGAGCGGGCGCCGCTCCTCGAGCTCGGGCTGGCGGCCGATGCCCGGCGCCGGGCCCTCCACCCGGACGGCGTCGTGACCTACATCGTCTCGCGCAACGTGAACTACACCAACGTCTGCACCACCGCCTGCCACTTCTGCGCCTTCTACCGGCCGCGCGGCCACACCGAGAGCTACGTCCTCACCCGCGAGCAGCTGGCCCAGAAGATCGAGGAGACCATCGCCCTCGGCGGGATCGAGCTCCTGCTCCAGGGCGGGCTGCACCCGGACCTGGGCGTGGAGTGGTACGAGGATTTGGTCC
>DATJVF010000303.1:0-3689 GCA_035501995.1 Anaeromyxobacteraceae bacterium | reverse complement strand
ACAACGTGATCGCCGGACCGGCCGGCTTCTTCCCGGTCACCGAGCCCTCCAAGCACGGCACCTGCACCGCTCGCAACCCGAAGACCGGCGCCTGCACCGCCTGCACGCCGCCGGCGGGCTACCCGAACGGCAGCTGCGAGTACTCGTGGGTCGATCCGGTCACCACCCCGCGCGGCGCGCTCAACATCCCGAAGTACGACCTGTTCTTCGCCCTCCAGGACCGCGACTTCAACGCCGACGGCTCGCTCAACTTCCCGAACGGCATGGCGAGCGTGCCCGGCGCCTCCGGGTATGCCGTCGTCCCGGGCAACACCTCGTTCGTGCCGGGGCCGAACCCGCAGGTCCACCCGGTGTGGGTGCCGGAGTACTTCGCCTCCAACGCGCTCGTGAACGGCGTCATCTGGCCGAAGAAGACGGTCGAGGCCGGCTACTACCGCGTGCGGCTGGTGGACGGGTCCGACGCCCGCTGCTACACGCTCGCCTTCAACCTCACCGATCCCTGGGCGACCGGCGCGCTCGTCCGCCCGAACCCGGCCACCGACCGTCCCTTCACGGTGATCGCCAACGAGCAGGGCTACCTGCCGGGACCGGTCACCACCACGAGCTTCACCATGTGTCCCGGCGAGCGCTACGAGTTCATCTTCAACTTCGCCGGGCTGGCCGGCCAGTCGGTGTACATGATCAACGAGGCCCCGGCGCCCTTCCCCGGCGGCGGCAACGGCCCCTTCGATCCGCAGAGCCCGTATGAGGACATGGCGACCATCATGCGGTTCGACGTGGTGCCGGCGGTGGCGGGCTCGACGGTGACGAACCTCGTCATCCCCAAGGTGCTCGACCCGGACTTCGTCGACGTGACGAACCTGCCCATGTGCGCCTCGCGCGCGCCGGCCGACTCGGTCGGCAAGCTCTGCATCGCGGCGGTGCGCAACCTCTACCTGGCCGAGAAGATCGACGGCACCACCGGCGCCTCCCTGGGCCTGCAGATCAACGGCGTGCCCTTCGAGTACGACGTGACCGAGACCCCGGTGAAGGGCACCTACGAGAAGTGGAACATCGTGAACCTGACCGTGGACGCCCACCCCATGCACCCGCACCTCGGGCGGTTCCAGATCGTCCAGCGGCAGGACTTCGACGTGGCGGGCTACAAGCTGGCGCTCTGCCAGAGCAACACCGCCCCCATCGGCCCCTACCCCGGCCCCGGTCCCACCTGGGCGGACAACTTCGCCGACCCGGACAACAACTGCACGCCGAGCATGGCCCCGGGCGGCGTCCTCCAGCTCACCCCCGACCCGGCCGGCACGCTGCCGGGCACGCCGAACTTCCTCCTCGGCAAGCCGTCCAGGCCGCCCCCCTCCGAGGCCGGCTGGAAGGACGCCATGCGGGCCATGCCGGGCCAGGTCCTCACCTTCGTCGGGAAGTGGGACGGCAGCTGGGCCGCCGCCGCCACCCTCGCCCAGGTGACCGCCCCCGGTGCCGGCAACGTCAGCGGCAGGGTGGGCGGAAACGCCGCGAGCTGGCTCTTCCCGGACGTGACCACCGGCCCCTACGTGTGGCACTGCCACATCAACTCGCACGAGGACTCGGAGATGATGCGCACGAGCCTGGTCGTGAAGCCGTAGCCGAGGTCGCGTGAGGTCGAAATAGGGGCGGCGCTCCTTGAAGGGCGCCGCCCCTTCCTCGTTCGGGCCAAGGCTCACCCCGAGTCGAGGCCAAGCCTCGCGGCCCGGCCCGCACCCGGACACCCTCCTGGCGGGGCCGTCGAGGCACACGGAGGCCCGGCGGCAGCTTCGACCGGCGCCGCCGTCAACCCGTGCGAGCACGCGTCGCCATCGGGGTCCCGCCGAGCTCGTTCGCGGGGACGCGAGCTCCCTTTCCTCACGGCGGCGGGTTCGACCCGACCGCAGCGGGGAGGCGCGCCCTCGCGACCTTCAGGGTGCGGCCGTCGGGCCGAGCTTACCGCGCTGGCGGCGGGTCGGGGGCGCGGCGGCCGCCGGCCCCCCCTCCGCCGGAGCCGCTCCCGAGGCCTGGGCGCCCGCCGGCCGGAGCGGGTAGGGCATGGTTAACCGCTGGCCGGGTTCGTACCTCAGCTGGGGGAGGGAGACGGTTCGGCCGCGCAGCGCCTGCTGGACGCAGGCCACGAGGCCGTCGCTCGCGGCGCCGAGCTCGGCCACCGGGGCGTCGACGATCCGGACTCCGCCCTCGACCATCTCGAGCTCGAGGAGGAGCGCCCCTCTCCCGGGCGCGGTCCCGGAGGCGTCGGAGAGCGCGCTGTGGGGTCTCGGCCCGAAGCGGGCCTGGGTGTCCTCGTCGAAGCAGGGCGCGACCCAACCGGAGAGGGCGCGGACGAGCGGGGTCATGGGCCTCGTGAGCGGGCGGATCTGTTCCCAGGCGCGCTGCTCGTCGGAGACGCGGGCGCTCGTCGGCACGCGCAGGAGCATGGCCGCCGGCAGGGGGGGAGGCGCCGTGGGGGTGGGCATGGGGGCGGTGCCGGCGAGGGGTGGCAGGGGCCCTTCCGGCGGCGGCTGGGCGGAGTCGACCACCGGCTCGGGCGGGGGCAAGGCCCTGGGCCGTTCGCCGCTCGAGGTGACGAGGAGGATGGCGGCCAAGGAGGCCGCCCCGAGCGAGGCGACGGCCGCCACGGCCAGGAGCACCGGGCGCCGCACCTCCTAGCGCTCCCCGTTCGCCGCGCGGTCGTCTCCCGGCGCCGCCCCGAGGAGGCGCTCGGCCTCCTCGGCCGCGGCGTAGAGCGCCCGGTTGGCCCGCTCGAGAGGGTCGACGCAGGCGCGCTGCCGCTCGAGGCAGCGCCGGGCCCGGGCGGCCGCTCCCTGCAGGAGGTCGGGGGAGCGCCGCGCCACTTCGGGCGCCATGTGGACCTCGAACTCGATCGCCGACGGCCGGCATCCGATCCGGCCGTCGACGAGCCAGGGCGCGTTCATGATCCGGCTCACCTCGTCCCAGGCGGCCTTGAGCCTTTGGCGCACGCCCTCGATCCGAACGGCCCTGGGCGGCCTCGCGACCGCCAGGTCCGAGAGCCGCCGGTCGTAACCGCCGTCGGCGAGGCGGCGGGTGGCGGTGATCGCCCAGGCCCGCTCGCTCAGCATGGCGGCGTGGGCCACGAGGAGCTCGCCGAGCAGCGCCTGGTCCGCGGGCGAGCCGGGGGGCGGGAACTCCTTGCCGGTGAAGGTGGTGCGGGGAGGACGGGGCGCGCCCAGCGCCGGGTCGGCGAGCCCCAAGGGGGCGGCCGGGCCGGCCGGTGCCGGCCCGACCTCCTCGGCGAGGGAGGCGAGCGGCAGGAAGACCAGGAGGGGTATATACACGCACCGTGACATGGAGGCGTCCCGAGCCCTGCTGGGAGGGTCGGCGATATTAGCCGGAAAGCTTCCGGCGCGGGGAGGCAGCGTGGTCGCGCCGCGGACCGCGGGTCCTGAGCGGAAAACCCTGCTCCTCGCGGAAGGGGCGGCCAATCCTCATTGAATCCCCCCGGGGAGCGCATGGCGGCGAAAGACACCCACACGAGCGCATCACCCATCCGGATTCGTCGGTCTCGAGCGCGTGGAGCGAGGAGGCGGGTGGCCGAACCGAGCGGCGCCGGGTCTTAAGCCGGTCAAGGTACAGTTGATTCGCGTCCCACGGACATGGGATAGAAAGAGGAAGACCCTCGCCTGTCCAGCACCCGGCCCTTCTGCTCT
>DATJVF010000302.1:0-7891 GCA_035501995.1 Anaeromyxobacteraceae bacterium | reverse complement strand
GCCTCGGCCTCCAGGCCGGACACGACCTCGAAGCGGTGGTTGAGGCGCGGGTCCTGGGTGAGGTCCATGAGCGAGCCGGCCGCTCCCGCCTTCGGGTCCCTCGCCCCGTACACCAGCCGGTCGATGCGGGCGAGCACCATGGCCCCGGCGCACATGGCGCAGGGCTCGAGGGTCGAGACCAGCGTGACGCCGGAGAGCCGCCAGCGCCCGAGCACGCGAGCGGCCTCGCGCAGGGCCATGAGCTCGGCGTGGGCCGTCGGATCGCGGTCGCCCTCCCGACGGTTCGCACCGCGGCCGACCACGGCCCCGCCGTGCATGGCCACCGCACCGACCGGCACCTCGCCCCTGGCCCCCGCCGTGCGCGCCAGCGCCAGCGCCTCCTGCATGCCGGCTCGAAGGAGGGGGTCCAAGCCCTACATCTTACTCTCCCGGGCCTCCCCGCCGCTCCCCGAGGGGCCGGGTGCGCGGGGCTCCCCGACGAGCCCCCCGGGCGGCAGCTCCAGCTCAGGGTGGTCGGCGCAGGCGAGCCCGCAGGCGCGGCAGGCGTCGAGCCGGCACTTGGGGGTCACCTTGGCCGAGAGGCCGCGGCGCAGCTCGCGGGCGAGGAAGGCCTTCTCGAGGCCGTGGTCGATGAAGTCCCAGGGCAACCGCTCCTCGAGGCCGATCTCGCGCAGGGCGAAGAAGTCGGGGTCGTGCGGCCAGCGCGCGAGCGCCCGGCGCACGTCGCCCCGCCCGGCGCGATGGGCCTCCTCGAGCAGGTCGGCGCAGCGCCGGTCGCCCCGGGAGAGGAGCGCCTGCAGGTAGGCCTCGCGCGGGCTGAAGAACTCCACCTCCACCCCGAGGGGCCGGAGCTCCCGCTCGAGCAGCCGCCGCTTGGCCTCCAGGCAGCGGCGCTCGGCCATGGGCGCCCACTGGAAGGGGGTCCACGGCTTGGGGACGAAGGGATTCACCGAGAGCGACAGGCGTCCCATGCGGCCCGTCCGCCGGGCCTGCGGCTTCATCACCTCGTCCCGGATGCGCACCGCGATGCGGGCCATCCCCATCACGTCGTCCTCGGTCTCGGTGGGGAGCCCGCACATGAAGTACATCTTCACGTGGCGCATGCCCTGCCCGAGGGCGTCCTCGGCCGCCTGCACGATGCGATCGTCGTCGAAGTCCTTGTTGAGGACCCGCCGCAGCCGCTCGGTCCCGGCCTCGGGGGCGATGGTGATGGAGCGCTCGCCCCCGGCCGCCATGCGGCGCGAGAGCTCGGGGGTGATGGCGTCCACCCGCAGCGAGGACGGGCTGAAGGAGCCCCCCTCGGCGCCGATCAGGCAGGTGAGGGGATCGAGCCCGGTGTAGTCGCTCGTGTCGGGCCCGACGAGGCCGATGCGCAGGCCGCGGGCCATCCCCTCGCGCGCTTCCACCTCGAGCCGCTCGAGGCTCACCTCGCGGTAGGGGCGCTGCACGAACCCCGCCGCGCAGAAGCGGCAGCCCCACAGGCAGCCGCGGGCGACCTCGGTGAGGAACAGGTCGCCGAACTGCGCGTCCGGCGAGTCGATGACCCGCGAGGTGGCGACCTTCGAGAGGTCCTTCACGTAGCGGCGGAGGACCCGCTCCGGCGCGCCCTTGAGCGGCTCGAAGCGCGTCACCCAGGCGCTCTCCCTCGCCCTGCTGTCGGCGTAGTCGACCCGGTACAGCGAGGGCACGTAGGCGCCAGGCAGGCCGGAGAGGGCCAGGAGCGTACCCGGCCGGGAGGCGCCCTCCCGGTGGAGGTCCAGGAGCGCGTCCAGGAAGGGGGTGCACAGCTCCTCGCCCTCGCCCACCAGGAAGAGGTCGAAGAAGGGCGCCAGGGGCTCGGGGTTGATCTGGACGGCGATCCCGCCGGCCATGACGAGCGGGTGCCCCTCCCCGCGCTGCCCGGCGCGCAGGGGGAGCCCGGCCCGATCGAGGATCTCGAGCACGTGGACGTAGTCGTCCTCGAAGGAGAGCGAGAAGGCGACCACGTCGAAGGCCCGGAGCGGCCGGCCTGACTCGAGCCCCAGGACGGCTTCCCCGGGCTCCTCGGGGAGAAAGGCGCGCTCGCACAGCGCGCGCGGGTGGTCGTTGAGGAGCCGGTAGACCGCGTGCAGCCCGAGGTTCGCCATCCCGAGCCGGTAGCGGTTCGGGTAGACGAGGGCGATCTTGAGCTTGCCGCCCGGCTCCTTCCACCGCGCACCCTGCTCGAGCGCCCTCGCACCACCCGTCATACGGCCCGCGTCCCTTCTCTTGGCGCCTCGGGCCCTGGCCGGCCGGGAGGCCACATCTCCGCGGGTTCTAAGGGGATTTGAGCGGCCGCGCCAGCCGAATGCGCGGGCCGCTACCGCTCGAGGAAAGCCCTCGCCCCGACCGGCAGCGCGAGCTGCGCGGGGGAGAGGTCCTGCTCGGGCCCCGCGGGCCCCTCGCGCTCGCCCCCCGCCGCCTGGTAGGCGCTCACGCCCTCCACCACCCGCTCGGCCAGGACGAGCAGGCCAGAGAGCGTGTAGACGCGGCTGTCGGTGAAGATGAACCCCCCCGGCCACACGACGAAGAGGACGATGTCGGCCACCAGCCAGACCGTCCACTGCGGCGCGCCCGCGAAGTAATGCCCGACCCCGAAGCCGGGGACGACCCCCAGGATGAGGGCCAGCCCGGGCTCGGTGGCCCGCGCGCGCACCTCGTCACCCGGGGTAACCGTCAGCTGGGCCGGGGTAGCGCCGGAGAGGCTGAGCTCGGGGAGCCCGAGGCCCAGCCTTGGGCCTTGGACCCGGTCGAAGCCGCTCGGGCCGAGGTCGAAACCGGCGGCGGCGAGGCCCGGGCCGAGCAGGGCGAGGACGAGGAGAGTCGCACGCATCGTGGATGGGCACCTTCGAGGGCGTGGGTGGGCTAGGTCCCATGATGCCCTCCCTGCCCGCGGAGTTCAGCGGATTCTTCGGGTGCGGATCCTTCCGCGCCTTGCTGACCCGACAGGGTGCTCCTAGAATCGCCGCGTCCGGAGGCCTCGCGATGGTCCGCTCGTTCCCGTCGATCCTTGTCGCCCTGGCCCGCGGCCTCGTCGCGGCGGCGCTGCTCTTCGGTAGCGGGGCCGCCGAGGACACGGGTGAGCCGTCGCTGCCGGGGATCGACACGAGCGAGCTCACGCCGGCCCAGCTCGAGGTGGTGAAGCGGGTGGCCCGCGAGTCCTTCTGCTTCTGCGGCTGCCCCCACACGCTCGCCGGCTGCCTGCACGGGCACGCCACCTGCAAGCACGCGCCGCGGATGGCGGCGCTGGTGGTGCGCCTCGCCGCCCTGAACCTGAGCGCCGAGGACCTCGAGAGGGCCCTCCTCGACTACTACGCCGGCTTCGACCGGGCCAAGCGAGCCAAGCTCGACGTCAGGGCCTTCGGGCCCCCGCTCGGCCAGCCCGACGCCCCGGTCACCATCGTGGAGTTCTCCGACTTCACCTGCCCGTTCTGCCAGGCGCTGCGGCCGGAGCTCGAGCGGTTCGTGCGCGACCACGAGGGGCGGGTGAAGCTGTACTACAAGCCCTTCCCCATCGCGAGCCACCCGAGAGCCCGGGAGGCGGCCATCGCCGGCGAGTGGGCCCGCGACGGCGGCTTCTTCTGGAAGATGCACGACGAGCTCTTCGAGCACCCCCACGCCCTCTCCGACGCCGACCTCGCCTCCTACGCCAGCGATGCGGGCGGCAACCCCGAGGACCTGGCGGCGGCGCTCGCCAAAGGCCGCAACGAGGACCGCATCCTGGCCTCGCAGGCGGAGGCGCGCGCGGCCGGCCTGCGCGGCACCCCCACCCTCTACCTCGACGGACGCCGCTTCGACTTGCCCGTCGGCCCGGCCCAGATGTACGAGTTCCTCGAGGCCACCCTCGTCGACGAGGAGGAGTGGACCCGCCACCAGCGCTGGGATCCGGACTAGATGGACGACGACCACCTGCGCGCCATCGACATCGACCAGCACGGTCGGGTGGTCCCGGGGGACGAGCTGGCGCGGAGCGCGCTCGCCGATCGCGCCGGGCGCTTCCTCCTCCTGCCCTGCGCGCCCGACCTGCTCGTGGCCCGGCGGCGGCCGGCCGCCGGCGGGCCGGTCCCCACCCCCCGCTGCGTGCTGGCCGGCGACCTCTCGGCCTTCCCCATCGCCGACTTCGTGGCCTTCATCCACCAGTCTCGCCTGTCGGGGCTCCTCACCGTGGCCACCACCGGCCTCGACCGCGCCGTGCTCTTCAAGGACGGCGAGGTGCGCGGGGCCCGCTCGGAGGCCTTCGGCGAGCGCATCGGCGAGGTGGCCCGCCGCCTCGGCTTCTTGACCGAGGCCCAGCTCTCCGAGACCGTGTCGGCGGCCAGCCGGGCCGAGAAGCTGTTCGGCAAGATCCTGGTCGAGAAGGGCTTCCTCTCCCCCGCCGATCTCTGGAAGTCCCTCCACGAGCAGGTGGCGAGCGTTTTCCACGCCATCCTCCTCGCCCGCGAGGGCGTCTTCGTCCTGGTGGACGAGCCCGACCTCGACCTCGGCACGCCGCTGTCGGTGAACACCCAGACGCTGCTCATGGACGGCATCCGCCGCATCGACGAGATGAGCCTGTTCAGGGCGCGCATCCCGGGGCCGGGCACCTACCTGCGGCGCCGGCAGCCCAAGGTTCCCATCACCCTGAGGCCGGTCGAGCAGGAGCTGCTCGACCTCGTCGACGGCCAGCGCTCGGTGGCCGAGATCGCCCAGGAGGCCCACCTGAGCGAGTTCGACGCCACCAAGATCCTCTACCACCTCGCCGAGGCCGGCTATCTCGAGGCCCACGGCGGCCCGAGCGGCAAGCGGTCGGTCTCTCCCGAGGAGCGCCTGCAGGCGATCGTGACCGGCATGAACGACATCCTCAGCGAGGTGGCGGCCGCGCTCGGGCCGGCCGGCCTCGAGCAGTTCCTGACCGGCGTGCGCACCTTCCTCGCCGATCCGGCCAACCGCTTCTCGCTCCTTTGGCGGGGGCTCGCGCCGGGCCAGGACGGCCGCATCGATCCCGACGCCCTCCTCGGCAACCTCGGGACCCTGAAGGACGCCGTCCTCCAGAAGCTCGAGCCGGCCGGAGACGCCGGGCGCGCCCTCTTCGACGGGCTGCGCGAGCTCATGCTCTTCTACCTGTTCCAGGCCGGGGAGCGGCTCGCGCGCGCCGACGACGAGCGCCTGGCCCTCGAGGTCAAGCGCCGCTTCGAGGCGCTCGTAGACCTGCGATGACCGCGCTGCCCTTCGTCACCCACGACCGGCCCGGCTCGGGAGGCCGGGTGAAGGTCTCGCCGGAGGCCTTCCGGGTCGACGAGATCCCGGCCTACCTCCCGCAGGGACAGGGGCCGCACCTGTGGCTGCGCGTCGAGAAGCGCGGTCTCACCACCCGCGACGTGTTGCGCGACCTCGCCCAGGCGCTCGGGGTCCCGGAGCGCGACGCCGGCTACGCGGGCCTGAAGGACCGGGCCGCGGTGACCACCCAGTGGCTCTCCTTCCCCTCGAGCCGGGACCCGGACCCGGCCTCCCTGACCGGCCCCGGCTTCCGGGTGCTCGAGGCCTCGCGCCACCAGAACAAGCTGCGCACCGGCCACCTGCGGGGGAACCGCTTCCGCACCTTCGTGGAGGGCGGCGACCTCGCCCGGGCGCGCGCCTGCGCCGAGGCCCTCGCCGCTCGCGGCTTCGCTAACTTCTTCGGGGCCCAGCGCTTCGGGGCGCAGGGCCAGAACGCCGACCTCGGCCGAGCGCTCCTCCTCGGGCACGACGATCCGGCCGCCCGCCGCGCCGGCCGCGACCGCTTCTTGCGGCGGCTGGTTCTCTCGGCCTGGCAGTCGCGCCTGTTCAACGCCTGGCTCGCCGAGCGCCTCGCCGATGGCCTGTTCGCAAAGGCCATCGCCGGCGACGTCCTGAAGAAGCTCGACTCGGGCGGGATCTTCGTCTGCGAGGACCCGGCGCTCGACAGCACCCGGGTCGCGGCCTTCGAGATCTCGCCGGCCGGCCCGATGTTCGGGCACAAGCTGCGCCCCGCCGCCGGAGAGGCCCTGGCCCGCGAGGAGCGCCTGCTGGCCGCCGAGGGCGTGAGCCAGGCCGACCTCGCCCGCGGCGGCGGCGAGACCGAGGGGACGAGGCGCGCCGGTCGCCTGCCGGTCGCGGTCGAGCTCGCCGGGGAGGCGTCCGGCTACTGGGCCGCCTTCGAGCTGCCCAAGGGGTCCTACGCCACCGTGGTCCTCGCCGAGCTCACCAAGTCCGAAGGCGTCGAGTTCGGCGAAGAGGCCTGACCCGCCCAGGCGAACGACCCGCTCCCGGGCCCGCGCCCGTTCGGGCGAACGCCGCATGGGGCCTTCGCCCGGCCGGGCCGCCGCGCTATGCAGAGGGCCGGCGCGGCCCGGCTCGCGCGCGCCGGGAGGAGGACGTCATGGAAGGGCGGAATCTCGGCCGCCAGGGCCTGCGGGTGTCGGCCATGGGCCTCGGCTGCATGGGCATGAGCGAGTTCTACGGGCCGGCGGACGAGGCCGAGTCGCTCGCCACCCTCGAGCGTGCGCTCGAGCTCGGGGTGACCTTCCTCGACACCGCCGACATGTACGGCCCCTTCAAGAACGAGGAGCTCCTCGGCCGGGCGCTGCGCGGTCGCCGTGACCGGGTGGTGCTCGCGACCAAGTTCGGCAACGAGCGCCGCTCCGACGGCACCTTCGTGCGCGTCAACGGGACGCCGGACTACGTGCGCCGGGCTTGCGACGCGTCGCTCCGGCGCCTGGGGGTCGGGCACATCGACCTCTACTACCAGCACCGGGTCGATCCCACCGTCCCCATCGAGGAGACGGTGGGCGCCATGGCCGAGCTGGTCCGGGCCGGGAAGGTCCGGTTCCTCGGCCTCTCGGAGGCCTCGCCAGCCACCCTCCGGCGTGCGCACGCGGTGCACCCCATCTCGGCCCTGCAGACCGAGTACTCGCTGTGGAGCCGCGACGTGGAGGACGAGATCCTGCCCACCGTCCGTGAACTCGGCATCGGCTTCGTCGCCTACAGCCCCCTCGGGCGCGGATTCCTGAGCGGCCTCTACCGCCGTCGGGAGGACTTCCCGGCCGGCGACTGGCGGCTCAGCAGCCCCCGCTTCCAGGGGGAGAACTTCCAGAAGAATCTCGACCTGGTGGGGCGGGTCAGGGCCATCGCCGCCGAGAAGGGCATCACCGCCTCCCAGCTCGCCCTCGCCTGGGTCCTCTCGCGCGGGGAAGAGGTGGTGCCCATCCCCGGCACAAAGCGCCGGAAGTATCTCGAGGAGAACGTGGGGTGCCTGCGGGTGAAGTTCACGCCCCAGGAGCTCGAGCAGATCGAGGAGGTGGCGCCCCGCGGCGCCTTCGCAGGGGATCGCTACACGGAGGAGGGGATGCGCCGCCTCAACCTGTGAGGCTTCAGGGGAGCGGGGAAGACGCGTTCTCGGTGTTGGCGAGGTCGTGGTACGTCTTAGGCCAAGGCGAGGCCGTGTCGGGGGGGGAGTCCACCACGACGGCGTAGAGGTGACCGTCGCTCGACCCCGCGTAGAGGGTGGCCAGGGCGCTCGGGGACGTGGCCGGTACGACCACCGGGAAGGAGAGCGGCCCGAACGGTTCCGACGGCTCACCGGAGGCCGGCCAGACGGCGACGGGGAGTCCGCCGACCTGTGCGAACGCCATCACCTGCCCTGCAACGGTGGTCGACACGGTCGCGACCAGAAAGACGCCGCTCGCGTCGGCCGTGACGAGCGCCAGGCCGCCGGGCATCCCTGAGAGTGTGGGGGCGCTCGCCCACAGGTCGACGGACGCACCGCTCGCAGGCACCGTCACGCGGTGGATGCGGTTGTCCGACGCGGGTACAAACAGGTCTCCCGAGGAACTCACCACCGGGGACGCGGTCGCTGAGGCCGAAGGTAACTTGAAGA
>DATJVF010000301.1:0-6982 GCA_035501995.1 Anaeromyxobacteraceae bacterium | reverse complement strand
CGCCCGGGCCGCCCCGGGCGTGCTGGCGGTCCTCACCGGGGCGGACCTGGCGGCCGAGAAGATCGGCAACATCCCCACCGGCTGGCTCATCCACTCGAAGGACGGCCGGCCGATGGTGGAGCCTGCCCACCCGGCGCTGGTGGCCGACCGCGCGCGGCACGTCGGCGACTGCGTGGCGGTGGTGGTGGCCGAGACACGCGACCAGGCCCGGGAGGCGTCCCTCCTCGTCGACGTGGACTACGAGGAGCTGCCCGCGGTGGCTTCGGTGGCCCAGGCGGTCGCGCCGGGGGCGCCGCTCGTGTGGGATGCGGCGCCCGGGAACGTGTGCTTCGACTGGCACCTCGGCGACCAGGCGGCCACCGACGCCGCCTTCGCCAAGGCCTTCAAGGTCGTCGAGCTCGAGCTCGTCAACAACCGCCTCATCCCGAACGCCATCGAGCCCCGCTGCGCCATCGGCGAGTACGATCGCGCCACCGGCGACCACACCCTCTACACGACCAGCCAGAACCCTCACCTCACCCGCCTGCTCCTCGGCGCCTTCAGCTACGGCATCCCGGAGCACAAGCTCCGGGTGGTGGCCCCCGACGTGGGCGGGGGCTTCGGCTCCAAGATCTTCCACTACCCGGAGGAGTTCCTGGTGGTCTGGGCGGCGCGCAAGTTGGGGCGCCCGGTCAAGTGGACCGCGCAACGCTCGGAATCGTTCATGTCCGACTGCCACGGCCGCGACCACCTCACCCGTGCGCAGCTGGCGGTGGACCGCGACGGCCGCTTCCTCGCCCTGCGGGTGAGCACCTTCGCCAACATGGGGGCCTACCTCTCGACCTTCGCTCCGGCCGTCCCCACCTACCTCTACGCCACCCTGCTCGCCGGCTGCTACCGGACTCCGGCCATCTACGCCGAGGTGCGGGCGGTCTTCACCCACACCGTCCCGGTGGACGCCTACCGGGGAGCGGGCCGACCCGAGGCGGCCTTCATCGTGGAGCGGCTGGCCGACCTGGCGGCGCGCGAGCTCGGCCTGGACCGGGTCGAGATCCGGCGCCGGAACTTCATCGAGAGCTTCCCTTACCAGACCCCGGTCGCCCTGCAGTACGACAGCGGGGATTACCAGGCCACCCTGGAGGCCGCGCTCGACAAGGCGCGCTGGCACTCGTTCGAGGAGCGCCGCGCCGAGGCCAGGCGGCGCGGCAAGCTGCGCGGGATCGGGATCTCCACCTACGTGGAGGCCTGCGGCATCGCGCCCTCGGCTCTGGTCGGCGCGCTCGGTGCCCGGGCCGGGCTCTACGAATCGGCCAGCGTGCGGGTGCACCCCACCGGCAGCGTCACCGTCTTCACCGGGACCCACAGCCACGGTCAAGGGCACGAGACCACCTTCGCCCAGATCGTGGCTGACCAGCTCGGCATCTCGGCCGATCAGGTCGAGGTGGTTCACGGCGACACCTCCAAGAGCGCCTTCGGCATGGGCACCTACGGCTCGCGCTCGCTGGCGGTCGGCGGTTCGGCCCTGGTCCAGGCCCTCGGGAAGGTGATCGCCAAGGGGAAGAAGATCGCGGCGCACCTACTCGAGGCGGCCGAGGGCGACGTCGAGCTCAAGGACGGCAAGTTCGTGGTGGCCGGCACCGACCGCGCCAAGACCTTCGCGGAGGTGGCGCTCGCCGCCTACGTGCCGCACAAGTACCCGGCCGGGCTGGAGCCCGGCCTGGAGGAGATGTCGTTCTACGACCCGAAGAACTTCACCTTCCCGGCCGGCTGCCATGTCTGCGAGGTGGAGCTCGATCCCGACACCGGCCGGGTGGAGGTGGTCGGCTTCACCGCGGTGGACGACGTCGGGCAGGTCATCAATCCCATGATCGTCGAGGGCCAGGTCCATGGCGGCGTGGCGCAGGGGATCGGGCAAGCGCTGTTCGAGGGGGCGCTCTACGACGAGGCGAGCGGCCAGCTCCTCTCCGGGTCCTACTTGAGTTACGCCATGCCGCGCGCGGCGGACCTGCCCTCCTACGAGGTCGCCACCAAGGTCACCCCTTGCACCCACAACCCGCTCGGCGTGAAGGGGGTGGGGGAGGTGGGCTCCATCGGTTCGCCGCCGGCGGTCATCAACGCCGTGGTCGACGCCCTGGCCCATCTCGGCGTGAAGCACGTCGACATGCCGGCGACCCCGGAGCGCGTCTGGCGCGCCATCCGGAACGCCAAGGCCCAGTGAGGAGACACCCATGCAGGATTTCGGCTTCCACCGACCCGCCGACGTGAAGGGAGCCCTCGCCAGCCTGAAGAAGGCCGCCGAGGGCAAGTACCTGGCCGGGGGCCAGAGCCTCATCCCGGTGATGAAGCTCGGCCTCGCCGCCCCCTCGGACCTCGTCACCCTCTCCGGCCTCGCGGAGCTGAAGGGGCTCCGCTTGGAGGGGCGAGAGCTCGTCATCGGGGCCGGGGTGACCCACGCCGAGGTGGCCGAGTCGACCGAGGTCAAGAAGGCCATCCCGGCCCTGCGCGAGCTCGCCGGCCACATCGGCGACGCCCAGGTGCGCAACCGCGGCACCCTCGGCGGCTCGCTCGCCCACAATGACCCGGCGGCCGACTACCCGGCCGCCGTCCTCGGGCTCGGCGCCACGGTGCAGACCGACCGGCGGCGCATCGCCGCCGACGCCTACTTCAAGGGCCTGTTCCAGACCGCGCTCGAGCCGGACGAGATCATCGTCCAGGTCCGCTTCCCGGTGCCGGAGAGGGCCGCCTACGCCAAGTTCCCTCATCCGGCCTCGCGCTTCGCGCTCGTCGGTGTCATGGTCGCGAAGGGCGCGGGCGGTATCCGGGTGGCGGTGACCGGCGCGGGGCCGGGGGTCTATCGCTCCGCCGAGCTGGAGCGCGCCCTCCAGGCCCGCTTCGCCCCCGAGGCCCTCGCCTCGGTCACCGTCCCCTCGACCGGCCTCACCAGCGACGCGTTCGGCAGCGCCGAGTATCGCGCCCACCTCGTCGGCGTGCTCGCCCGCCGCGCGGTCGCCGCGTGCCGGTGAACGTCCCGCGCCCGCCCCCGGACTCGGTCGACCAGGTCCTCGAGCTCCTCGCGGCCGGCGACTACGTGGCCGACCGGAGCCTGGCCACGGCCCTCTTCCTGTCCTTGCGGCTGCGCCGACCCCTCTTCCTCGAGGGCGACGCGGGGGTGGGGAAGACCGAGGTGGCGAAGGTCCTGGCGAAGACGCTCGGGCGCCGCCTCCTCCGGCTCCAGTGCTACGAGGGCCTGGACCTCGCCTCGGCCGCCTACGAGTGGAACTACTCCCGGCAGATGCTGGAGATCCGCATCGCCGAGGCCGCCCACGAGCTCGACCGCGCGCGCATCGAGCACGACCTGTTCTCGGAGCGCTTCCTCGTGAAGCGCCCCCTCCTGCAGGCGCTCGAGCCCGACCCCGACGGCGCCCCCATCCTGCTCATCGACGAGCTCGACCGCACCGACGAGCCGTTCGAGGCCTTCCTCCTCGAGGTCCTCTCCGACTACCAGATCACCATCCCCGAGGTGGGCCCCATCTCGGCCGCCGACCCTCCCATCGTCGTCATCACCTCCAACCGCACCCGCGAGATTCACGACGCCTTGAAGCGCCGCTGCTTCTACGCCTGGATCGACTATCCGGACGCGGAGCGGGAGCTCGCCATCGTCCGGCTGAAGGTGCCCGCGGCGGCCGAGAAGCTCTCGCGGGAGGTGGTGGGCTTCGTGCAGAGGCTGCGGACCAAGGACCTCTTCAAGCTGCCCGGGGTCGCCGAGACCCTCGACTGGCTGCAGGCCCTGGTGGTGCTCGACCGGCGCGAGCTCGACCCGGACACGGTGGACGCGACCCTGGGGGTCCTCCTCAAGTACGAGGACGACATCGCCCGCATCCGCGGAGCCGAGTCGCGGGCCCTGCTGACCGCCGGATCGGGGCCTCCCCCTCCATGAGCCAGGGCGGCCTGGCCGCTCAGGTGGTCCAGTTCGCGCGCACCCTGCGGGCGGCTGGGCTGCCCCTCGGGCCCGGGCGGGTCCTCGACGCCGTCGGGGCGGCCGCCGAGGTCGGGCTCGGCCGGCGCGAGGACCTGTACTTCGCCCTCCACGCCACCCTGGTGAGCCGCGCCGAGCACCGGGCCCTCTTCGACCAGGCGTTCCGGCTCTTCTGGCAGGAGCCGCAGGCCGTCCCGGCGGCCCTGGCGGCCCTCCTCCCCCAGGCACCCCGCCCGGCCCCGCCTCCGCCGCCCATCGCGAGGCGCCTCGCCGAGGCCCTCGCCCCCGCCCGCCCCGCTCCGCGCGCGCCTCGGGCCCCGGCGCTCGAGGTCGAGGCCCACCTGGCCTGGTCCGACCGCGAGGTCCTCCGCACCAAGGACTTCGAGGAGATGTCGGCCGAGGAGGTGCGCGAGGCGGAGCGCGCCATCGCCCGCTTGCGCCTCGAGGTGCGCGAGCTGAAGACGCGCCGGCTGCGCCCCGACCCGCGCGGCGAGCGGGTGGACCTGCGGGCGACCTTGCGCGCGACGGCACGGGCCGGGCGGGCCGGCATCGCGCTGCGCTGGCGCAGCGCCACCTCCCGCCCGCCAGCGGTGGTCGGCCTGTGCGACATCTCGGGGTCGATGGCCCGCTATTCCCGCATGCTCTTGCGCTTCCTGCACGCGCTGGCTCGCGATCGCGAGCACGTGCACAGCTTCACCTTCGCCACCCACCTCACCAACGTCACCCGCCTCCTGCGCCATCGCGACGTCGACCTCTCGCTGGCGGCGGTCGGGAAGGCGGTCTCCGACTGGGAGGGCGGGACCCGCATCGGCGCTTGCCTGAGGGAGTTCAACCTCCGCTGGGCGCGCCGCCTCCTCGGCCAGGGCGCCTCGGTGCTCCTCATCACCGACGGGCTCGATCGCGAGGACGCCCACCGCCTCGCCGAGGAGAGCGAGCGCCTCCGCCGCTCTTGCCGTCGCCTGATCTGGCTGAACCCCTTGCTGCGCTTCGCCGGCTTCGAGCCGCGCGCCGCCGGGATCCGCGCCCTCTTGCCCCACGTGGACGAGTTCAGGCCCGTCCACGACCTCTCGAGCCTGGAAGGGCTGGCCGCGGCGCTCAGCGGGCCCGCGACCCGAGGACGCGCCGGAACAGGCTCCCCAGCCAGGCGAAGAGCGCGCTGAAGAAGAGCGGCAGGGCCCTGAGCTCGCGCCGGGCCGGCAGGGCCACCGCGTGCTCGGTCGTCTCGCCCTCCAGCGTCCGGCGCACGCACTCGGCGAACTGGGCGAAGATCTGGTGCGAGACCTGCTCGATCATCCCGCGCCCGAACTGCACCAGCTTCCCGGCCACGTCCACCTCGGCGCTGACGGTGACCTCGGTCTCGCCCCCGGGGCCCTCGACGAGCCGGCTCTCCATCCTCATCTTGGCCGCGCCCGCGCCGGCCGCCTCACGCCCCTCGGCGGTCATGCGCACCCGGCGTGCGGCGACATCCACCTCCTCGAGCAACACCCGTCCCCGGTAGGAGACCCCGACCGGTCCCACCTTCACCTTCACTAGTCCGTGGAAGGTGCGGTCGTCCACGACCTCGGACAGCTCGGCCCCCGGCAGGCAGGTCACCACCCGCCGCGGGTCGATGAGGTAGGCCCATACCGCCGCCGCCGGCGCCCGCACCACGAACCGTTCCTCGATCTTGCTCGCCACCGTCACCTCCCGGCCTGGGCCACGGCCTCCTCGAGGGCCTCGAAGGGCAAGAGCACGCAGCGGTGCCGGCTCGGGACCTCACGAGCCGGGGTGAAGAACGCCAGCTCCTGGAAGGCGCCCCCGGGGGCCGCCGCCTCTCCCCGCAGCATCGCGAGCGCACACGCGCGCGCTTCGGCGAGCTCGCCGGCGCTCGCCCCCAGGGCGGCGCGCCCCAGGAGCGCCGCCGAGGCCTCGCACAGCACGCACCCGCGCACGCGCCGGGCCAGCGCGGCGATCCGCCCATCCCGCACCTCGACCTCGAAGGTCACCTGGTCGCCGCAGAGCGGATTGTCGAGCGTCGCCTGGCCGTCCGGGCGCGCCAGCCTCGGCGCGCGATTCTCCGAGCGCGCCAGGCGGAGCAGCCCCTCGTGGTACAGATCCGGCGAGGTCACGCGCCGGTCCGCGGGCCGCTCGGCTGGCGCAGGCAACCGACGAGCTGCGAGAGGATGGCCACCGCGATCTCGCCCGTCGAACTCGCCCCGATGGACAGCCCGACCGGGCCGTGGATGCGCGAAAGGTCGCCGTCGGTGAACCCCAGGCCGGCCAGCCGTTCCCGCCGGGCCGCCTGGGTCTTCTTCGAGCCCAGCGCCCCGACGTAGAAGGCCTCCGAGCGCAGCGCCGCCGCCAGGGCCGGGTCGTCGATCTTGGGGTCGTGGGTCATGGTCACCACCGCCGAGCGCCTCCCGAGACCGATCTTGCCGAGGGCCTCGTCCGGCCATTCGGTGAGGAGGGGAACGCCCGGGAAGCGCTCCTCGGCGGCGAAGGCGCGCCGCGGATCGACTACCACCACGTCGTACCCGGCGAGCCTCACCATGGGCGCGAGCGCCTGGGCGATGTGGACGGCGCCCACGATGACCACGCTCACCGGAGGGTTGAAGACCCGCAGGAAGACCTTCCCGGCAAGGGTATCGACCAGGCCGGAGCGGTCGCTCGCCGCCGCCTCGGCGGCCGCGCGGTGGACCTCGGCCTCCACCGCCCCGCGGTCTCCGAAGGGTTCCACCAGGTAGCCTTCGCCGGTGGCGAGGGGCGTGGCGAGGACCACCGTCCGCTTGGCGCGGACCGCCTCCAGAAGCGTCGCGAGGGTCTCGCTCTTCATCCGATCCGCTCCACGTAGACCTGGATGGTCCCGCCGCAGGCCAGCCCGACCTCCCAGGCCCGATCGTTGCTCACCCCGTACTCGAGCAGCCTCGGCCGGCCGTCCCGGATCGCCTCCATCGCCTCGCGGATCACCGCCGGCTCCACGCAGCCGCCCGAGACCGAACCCACGAACTCGCCTCGGTCGTTCACCACGAGGTGACTGCCCGCCGGTCG
>DATJVF010000300.1:0-20114 GCA_035501995.1 Anaeromyxobacteraceae bacterium | reverse complement strand
GGACCGCCGGCCGTGGACATCCTCGGCGCCATCGGAAATACCTCGCTCGTCCGCCTCCACCGGGTCGTCGCGCCCCTCGGCGCGGAGATCTCGGTGAAGCTCGAGTGGGAGAACCCGACCGGCAGCGTCAAGGACCGGATGGCGCAGGCGGTGATCGTGCGGGCGGAGGAGGACGGCCGGCTCGGGCCGAAGGACACGGTGGTCGAGTACACCGGCGGCAGCACCGGGACCTCGCTGGCCCTGGTCTGCGCCGCTCGGGGCCATCCGCTGCGGATCGTGACCTCCGACGCCTTCAGCCCGGACAAGCTCGATCACATGGCCGCGCTGGGCGCCGAGCTCACCCTCGTCCCGAGCGTGGGCGGCCTCACCACCAAGAAGCTCATCCTCGACATGGTCGCGGCCGCTCGCCGGCTGTCGGAGGCGCCGCACACCTTCCTCGTCGACCAGCTCAACAATCCGGACAGCCTCTCGGGCTACTCCGCGCTCGGCGAGGAGATCTGGAGCCAGACCGGGGGGGCCATCGACGCCTTCGTGCACTGCGTGGGTACCGCCGCCACCTTGCGCGGGGTGGCCACCGTCCTGAAGCGCCACAAGCCGGACCTCCGCGTCGTGGCTGTCGAGCCGGCCGAGTCGGCGGTGCTCTCGGGGGGCGCGCCCGGGCCTCATCACATCGAGGGCGTCGGGATCGGCTACCGGCCGCCCTTGTGGGACGGGACCTTGGTGGACGAGATCGTGGGGGTCGGAAGCCTCGAGGCTGCGGCGATGGCGCGGCGCCTCGCCCGCGAGGAGGCGCTTTTCGCCGGGACCTCCACCGGTGCCAACGTCCTCGCCGCGCTGCGGGTGGCCGAGCGGCTCGGGCCCCAGGCGAGGGTGGTCACGCTCGCGGCCGACTCCGGCCTCAAGTCCCTGAGCAGCGGGGTGTACGGGAGGAGGTAGGGGCGCCCCAGTCGGCCGCCCCCTGCCCTCCCTGACCGCGGGGCGGCCGAGTACACCGGCGCTCAGAGGCCGGTCGCCGGCGGCGCGTACCGGGTGCGCAGGGCCACCGGCGACCGCACCGCGCCCGGGGCCCGATCGCGATCGGCCGGCCGTCGCTGGCGCCCCGGCGAGCGTGGATCGAGGCCGACGAGCGCGGCATGCTGGCCGTGTTGCTCCTCCGCCGCATCGCCTACGCGCTGCTCGCGCTCTTCAAGGCCGTCACGCAGAGAGGCGAGGAGAACCGGGCCATGCGCTGGAAGGCGCTGCTGGCCCGAGTCTGCGACGGCGCTGGTCGCAGCCACAGACGAGACCCTCGCCGGTCTACGCACTCGCAAGGTCGACGCCGCCGCACCCTAAACTCGCCGGGCTCCGACCGGCGGCGTCGACATCGCAGGGAGCGAAGGGACGACGATAGACGGCCCCTGGCGCCGGCCAGCGGTGGCTGTCGCTTGCCCGGACGCTCAGCGGATCCCGTCGCCGGCGCTCATGAGCCCGGGCAGGTAAGTGTGGATCCTCACTGCCTGATCAAGCCTGGGACGACCGGAGCGAACGCGAACTGGTTGTCAGGGTCCTCTGCTAGGTTGCCTATCGCCGTGCTGGCGCCCCCCTGGGCGCCCCATTCCACCCCGAGGTGAAGAGACATGGCCGTGAAGGTGATGCTCGCCTCCCCCCAGCCGAGGCGCGAGGCCCAGGCGGAGGAGAAGTCGCACGCCTCGCCGGTGCGGAGGACCAAGCGCCGGCGCAGCAGCGTGTACGATGCCCACGGTAACGAGGTCTTCATCACCCTCATCTGCCTCAAGTGTCACAAGATCAGGCCGCTCGCGCAGTTCGGCCTGCGCAAGATGACCGACGGGGCCATCCGCAACCAACCCTGGTGCCGCAGCTGCCGCTCGAGCGTCTCCGAGAGCACCCGGCGCGCGAAGGAGGCCGCCCTGGAGGAGGCGCTCGCGCGGAACCCCACCGTTCCGGAGGAGTCCCCGGAAAGCGCCCCCTCCCTGCCGGGGAAGGTGGCCGACTCGGGCTCGGTCGCGGCCGCCGTGGCGGCGGCCCTGCACGGCGGCCGGCGCTGAGGAGGCCGGGGAAGGCTTCCCCGGCCGGGCCCACCGGGCGCGCGCTTGACCGCGCTCAAGGTGAGCGAACGCGGACCCGGCCGCCGGGAAGCGGCCCGTTCGGCGGGCGGCTCCTTTTTCCGAGCGAGGTCGCGCGGCTCCACCGGTTACGAGGCCCGGCTGCGCGCCGCGGTCTCACGCAGGCGGGTGCGGCATTGCGTCCGCGCGCCCACCACGGGTAGGATTTTTCCAGAGTTCCGCCCAGGCATCCACCTCTCCACGCTCTCTCCTAGCTAGGGAGTCCGCATGTCCACCGCGAAGCCCAGGACGTCGGCTTTGAAGTCGAAGCTCTCCGAGAAGATCGAGGCCTTCCGGCCGCGCACCCAGAAGCTCAACAAGGAGTTTGCCAACGTCGTCATCGATCACGTCACCATCGGTCAAGCCATCGGTGGAGCGCGGGACGTCCGCTGCCTGGTGACCGACATCTCCTACCTCGACCCGCAGGAGGGCATCCGCTTCCGCGGCAAGACCATCCCTGAAACCTTCGCGGCCCTGCCCCGCGAGGCGGGGCACGAGATACCGACGGTGGAGTCGTTCTTCTACTTCCTGCTCACCGGCGAGATCCCCACGCTGGCCCAGGCCCAGGAGGTGACCGACGACTGGCGCGCCCGCCGGCGGGTCCCGGCCTACGTCTTCGACGTCCTGCGTGCGCTGCCGCGCGACACGCACCCCATGACCATGCTCTCGACGGCGGTGCTCTCCATGCAGCGCGAGTCGGTCTTCGCCCACCGCCACGCGGAGGGCATGAAGAAGACCGACTACTGGGACCCGACCTACGAAGACGCCATGAACCTGCTCGCCAAGCTGCCGCAGGTCGCCGCCTACATCTACCGGATGAAGTACAAGGGCGACACGCACATCGAGCCGGATCCCAAGCTCGACTTCGCCGGGAACTTCGCCCACATGATGGGCGTCCCCCCGCCCTACGACGAGGTCTCCCGGATGTACTTCATCCTCCACTCGGACCACGAGTCGGGGAACGTCTCGGCGCACGCCACCCACCTCGTGGCCTCGGCCCTCTCCGACCCCTACTACGCCTTCTCCTCGGGCCTGAACGGCCTCGCCGGACCCCTGCACGGCCTCGCCAACCAGGAGGTGCTGGGCTGGATCCAGAACGTCATGAAGAAGCTCGGCGGCAAGCTGCCCACCGAGGAGGAGCTGAAGGCCTTCCTGTGGGAGACCCTCAACTCCGGCCAGGTCATCCCCGGGTACGGACACGCCGTGCTCCGCAAGACCGACCCGCGCTTCACCGCCCAGAACGAGTACGCGCAGCGCCACCTGCCGGAGGACCCCCTCTTCCGGCTCGTCAACATGATCTACAAGGTGGCCCCGGGCGTCCTCACCGAGCACGGCAAGACCAAGAACCCCTGGCCCAACGTCGACGCGCACTCGGGCGTCATCCAGTGGTACTACGGCGTGCGCGAGTGGGACTTCTACACCGTGCTCTTCGGCGTGGGCCGAGCCCTCGGCGTCCTCGCCAACGTGGTGTGGGACCGGGCCCTCGGCTACGCCCTCGAGCGCCCGAAGTCGGTCACCACCGCCATGCTCGAGCAGTGGGCCGCCGCCGGTGGCCGCAAGGGGCTCGAGGACTGACCCCAGCGCCCGCCCCGGCGACCGCGACCCTGCGACCCGAGAGCCGCCCGCCCGGGCGGCTCTCGCCGTCCTCGGGGGCGCCGGCGCCCCTCAGAAGCCGGCCACGAGCAAGGGGTCGAGGCGCGAGCGCTCGGCGTCGAAGGCGGCCCTGGCGCTGCCCTCCAGCACCACCTTCCTCGTGGGGAGCACCGCGAAGGGATCGAGGACCCGTCCGTCGGGCGCCTCGAGCTGGTAGTGGAGGTGGGGGGCGGTGGAGTGGCCGCTGTTGCCCGATCGCGCCACCACCTCTCCCTTCTTCACCGCCCGTCCCGGCTGCATCTCCTTGGGGGCCGCCTCGAGGTGCAGGAAGATGACGTGGCGCCCGGACTTCCCATCGACGAGCTCCAGGCAGTTGCCGTTGGCCGCGAAGTGCCAATTGCGGCGGACGACCTGCCCGTCGAAGGGGGCGTGGACCAGGGTGCCCACCGGGGTCTTGAAGTCGACGCCCTTGTGGTGTCGCCCGTCCCGGAGGAGCGAGGTGATCTGCTCGTAGTCGAGGACCGGGCTGTCGAGGAGGTGCTCCTCCACGTCCACCCCCTCGCCGGTGTAGTAGTGGGCGAAGGTCGAGCCATCGGGCTTGAAGCGGTAGGCGGTGAGGAGCCGCCCGAGCTTCTGCGAGTTGTAGCGCAAGGCCAGCACCACCGGTTCCTTGGTTTCCGGCCCGTCGCTCGGCGGGGCCGCCTCGACCGGCTGCCCCGAGGGCAGCTCGTAGAGCACCTCCAGCCTGTCGCCCCGCCGCGCGTCGCGGGAGACCTGCATCGACCAGACCAGGATGCGGTTCACCACCTGCGTGAGCTGCTCCGCCCAGGCGCGCTCGTTGGCCGGCAGCGCGGCGGTGACGCTCTCCTCGAGCGGGCCTTGCAGCGTGAGGGCGAGCCTCCGGACGAGCGGTCCCTGCGGGGCCGCCGGCGCGCTCGGCGCAGCCGGAGCGGCCGCCGCCACCGGTGCCGCCGCGGCGGCGGTCGCAGGGAGGGCCGGCGCCGCCGCGGGAGCGGGTGCGGGCGCGACGGCCGGGGACGCGCCTTGAGCGGGAGCGGGCGGCGGCGCTTCCACCTTGGCGACGGCCGGGGGGGGGACCGGGGGCGCCGCCCCCTCGGCCACCGCCGAGGAGGCCTTCGGCGCCCGCAGCGGGCGGCCGGCGGTCTTGCGGCCCACAAGGAACCCGCCGCCGAAGGCGACGACGAGGAGGGCGAGGACCACCGCGTAGCGGGCGGGCCCGGGGCCGGCCTGCTCGCGGCCGAAGGGAGGGGGGTCGATCGACAGGTTCACCATGGACCACCACGAGGGGACGACCCTCCTAGAACGCCAGGGAGGGCGTGCCTGTTCCAGCATCCGACGGAAGAGCGCCCCTCGGCGCAAGCTCCCTTGGGGGGATCCGCCCGGTCGAGCTTCCGCGGCCCCATCCTAGAAGAAGAAGCGATCGATCACCCCTCGGCTCCACTCGAGGACGGTCGCCCACCCGACCACGGCGTCGAGGGCCGCCTCGGTACGGGATGGCGAAACCCTCGCCTCGAGGAGTTCGGCGCTGCAGCCGAGCAGGCGACAGGACGGCGAGCGCGCCTCCTGGAGGAGCGCCGCCGGATGGTCGGGATCGCCGTGCGCCTCGGTGGCCGCCACGGCGGCCGGCCCGAACAGGAACACGTCGACCCGCTCGTTCATGGCTGCAGCGGCGAGCGCGCAGGCCCCGGCCCGCCGGAGCGCCGGGGCGTCCGCGGTCGTGACGAAGAGGACCACCCGGCCCGGCATGAGGCGCCTCCCATAGCACGGGCCCCGCGGCGGGCGGTAGGGCGCGGGTCGCCCGCGCGAACGGCCCTCGTCCCGGGCGCTCCCGGTTGGTGCCCTCCCGCGCGCCCTCTGCTATAACCCGCGCCGGTCATGGCCGAAGAGAACAAGCGGGAGCCGGGCGGGCCGGTGGTGATCCGCAAGGGCGAGGTCGAGCCGGCGGCGCCGGCCCCGGGAACCCCTTCGGGAGAGAAGCCCCGGCCGAAGCCGGACGACCGGCCCCTCTGGCAAAGGGTCGCCGAGCAGCGGGCCTCCGCGGCGCGCGGCCCCGGATCGGGCCCGGCCGGGCGCTTCGCGCCGGGCGGGCCGCGGCGCGGCGGGGGTCGCGGCGAGCGCCACCCCGCTTCGCGCCCGCGGCACGAGCGGGAGGGGCCCGCCGAGGCGCGCTCGCACGCGGCCCCGCCCCTGCCGGAGCCCCCGCCCCCGCCGGAGGTGCCCGCGCCGGAAGAAGGCTCCTTCGCCGACATGCTGGCGACGAGCGCGGAGGCCCCGCAGAAGCGCCACCAGGTGGGCGACAAGGTGGCCGCCAAGATCATCCAGATCGGCCACGACGTGGCCTTCCTCGAGCTCGGCTCGGGGGTGGCGGAGGGCATGATCGACCTCGCCGAGCTCGTGGACGAGGCCGGGGTGCTGCAGGCGCGCGTGGGCGACATCGTCGACGGGGTGGTGGTGAAGGGTGGCGAGCGCGGGGTGGTGGTGTCGAAGGGTCGCGCGAGCACCCGCCAGCACCGCGACCGCGAGGCCCTCATCGAGGCCGCCCAGACCGGCCTGCCGGTCGAGGGCCTGGTGAAGGCGGTGAACAAGGGCGGGCTGGAGGTCGAGGTCCTGGGCCAGCGCGCCTTCTGCCCGGTCTCGCAGATCGACGTGCGGTTCGTGGGCGACCCCGCCGCGTTCGTGGGCCAGAAGCTCAAGTTCAAGGTGCAGCGGGCCGACGCGCGCGACACGGTCCTATCCCGGCGCGCCCTGCTCGAGGAGGAGCGGGCCGAGCGCGCGCGCAAGACGCGCGAGGCGCTCGCCGAGGGGGCCGTCTTCGAGGGGACGGTCACGAACGTGCAGGACTACGGGGCCTTCGTCGACATCGGCGGCGTGGAGGGCCTGGTCCATGTCTCGGAGCTGTCGTGGGACCGCGTCTCCAAGCCGGGCGACCTGCTCAAGGTGGGCGACCAGGTCAAGGTGGTCGTGCTCCGCGTCGAGGAGGACCCGAAGAAGGGCGAGCGCATCGGCCTCTCGATCCGCTCGCTGTCCGCGCGCCCCGAGCCCGCCGCGGGGGCGGAACCCCCGCGCCCGGCGAGCGCCCCCCCGCCCCCGCCCAAGGTCGGCGACCTTTTGAGGTCCACCGTCGACAAGATCGAGCCCTTCGGGCTCTTCGTGCGCTTCGCCGGAGGGCGCGGCCTCGTCCCGGCGAGCGAGACCGGGACCCCGCGCGGCGCCGACCTGCGCCGGGCTTTCAAGGTCGGCGACGAGCTCACCTGCGCGGTGAGCGCCATCGACGAGCAGGGGCGCTACCGCCTCTCGCTCGCCGAGGCGGCGGCCATGGCGGAGCGGCAGGAGGCGCAGGATTACCTGCGCCGTACCGCGCCGGCCGGCCCGGGCAAGGGCTTCGGCACGCTCGGCGACCTCTTGCGCGACAAGCTGAAGCGGTAGCGCGGGGCGCGCCTCTAGCCCGGGAGAAGGGCGGAGAGCCACTCCGCGAGGTCCCGGTGGCCGCGGTGGCGGGCGAGGTCGGCCGCGGTGCGCCCCTCGTCGTCCCTTGCGGACGGATCGGCCCCCCGCTCGAGGAGAAGCTCGGCGAGCGCGCGATGCCCGCGGGCGGCGGCCTCGTGGAGCGGCGTCACCCCCCCCGCCTCCCGCGCGCCGGCGTCGGCTCCCCGGTCGAGGAGCAGCCGGGCCACCGGCAGCGAGGCGCAGGCCAGGGCGCCGTGGAGCGGGGTCGCCCGGGCGGCGTTGCGGGAGGCCGCGCGCGGATCGGCCCCGGCGTCGAGGAGCACCCGCACCGCCTCCTCGTGCCCGAAGAAGGCGGCCAGGGCGAGGGGCGTCCACCCGTCCACCGTCGACCGCTGGGCCTCGTCGGGAGCGCGCGCCACGAGCGCGCGGAGTCCCTCGGCGCGCCCGAGGGCCGCGAGCTCGTGCACCTCGAGCCCGTGGCGGCGCCCGGCGATGAGCTCGGCGAGCTCCGGCCGGCGGTGGTAGAGGGCGAGGAGCACGAGCGACACGCCCTCGACCGACGCCTCGGCGAGCGCGGCGTCCGAGTCGAGCAGGCCCTCCAGCACCGCCCGCTCGCCTCCCTTCACCGCCAGGACGGCGCGCTCGAGGTCCTTCACGGAGATCCTCCTCGCGGTCGAGCCCCGCCGCTCGGGAGCGACGCGAGGGGCCCGACGCCTCGCGCGGAAAGCCCTCTCGGGAACCCGGCGCGAGCGGGCCTGTCTCCCCCTCCTTCTACCCCGGGCCCGCTGGCTTGGGCAGCGGGCGCGGGCCTCCCCTTCGGGCCTCCCTCGAGGGACGAGCCGCTCGCCCGTGCGGTGTCTGGCCGCGCGCCGGCTCGGAGGACCGGGGCCCCTGCGACGCAGCGTCGCGGGCCTGGCGAAGCTAGACCCTCCCGGGGGTCACGGGGAGGCGCGAGGTCCCCGGCGAGGCTATCTTTCGCCCGTCGCCTCGGCTAACTTCTTCGGCCCCCTTCTTCGGCCCACAATCGAGTCTCCAACGATGCTGACCGAATCGACCATGCGTACCGTCGCCGAGCCTCCCCGCCAGGATCGGCCCACCCTCAACCCTCACCTCCTCGCCTGGGTGGAGGAGATGGCCCGGCTGTGCAAGCCGAACCGCATCGTGTGGTGCGACGGGTCGGAGGGGGAGAAGCAGCGGCTCATCGAGGAGGCGCTGGCGGCGCAGGTCCTCTTGCCGCTCGACCCGGTCAAGTACCCCGGCTGCTATTACCACCACTCCGATCCCAACGACGTGGCGCGGGTCGAGCACCTCACCTTCATCTGCACGCCGACCGCCGAGGAGGCCGGCCCGACCAACAACTGGATGGAGCCCTCCGAGGCCTATCGCAAGCTCGGCGCGCTCTTCGACGGCGCCATGCGCGGCCGCACCATGTACGTGGTGCCCTACCTCATGGGGCCGGCGAGCTCGCCCTTCGCCAAGGTGGGCGTCGAGCTCACCGACTCGGTGTACGTGGCCCTCAACATGGGGATCATGACGCGCATGGGGCGGGTGGCCCTCGACCGCCTGGGCGCCGACGGGACCGACTTCAACAAGGGCCTGCACTCGGTGGCGCGCCTCGACCCCGAGGAGCGCTTCATCTGCCATTTCCCGCAGGACAACACCATCTGGTCGGTCGGCTCCGGCTACGGCGGGAACGCCCTGCTCGGCAAGAAGTGCCTGGCGCTGCGCACCGCCAGCTACCTGGCGCGCCAGGAGGGGTGGCTGGCCGAGCACATGCTCATCCTGGAGGCCGAGGATCCGCGGGGCGAGCGGCACTTCGTGGCGGCGGCCTTTCCCTCGGCCTGCGGCAAGACCAACTTCGCGATGATGATCCCGCCCCGCGAGCTCGAGGGCTGGAAGGTCCGCACCATCGGCGACGACATCGCCTGGATGCGGGTCGGCGAGGACGGCCGGCTGTGGGCGGTGAACCCCGAGTTCGGCTACTTCGGCGTGGCGCCGGGCACGAACCGCAAGACGAACCCCAACGCCATGGAGACGGTGCGCCGGAACACCCTCTACACCAACGTCGCCCGCACCCGCGACGGCGGGGTGTGGTGGGAGGGGATGGACGGGGAGACGCCCCACGAGCTCATCGACTGGAAGGGCCAGCCCTGGCGGAAGGGCTCCACCGAGCGGGCGGCGCACCCCAACAGCCGCTTCACCGCCCCCATGCAGAACAACCCGGTCCTCTCGCCCTTCGTCGACGACCCTAGAGGCGTGCCCCTCTCCGCCATCATCTTCGGCGGCCGCCGCTCCACCACCGTGCCCCTCGTGCTGCAGTCGTTCAACTGGGCCCACGGCGTCTACCTCGGGGCGACCATGGGCTCGGAGACCACCGCGGCCGCCACCGGCGCGGTGGGGGTGGTGCGGCGCGACCCCATGGCCATGCTGCCCTTCTGCGGCTACGACATGGGGACCTACCTCGGGCACTGGCTGGCCATGCAGGGCCGCATCGCGCGGCCGCCCAAGATCTTCCTCGTGAACTGGTTCCGCAAGAACGCGCAGGGCAAGTGGCTCTGGCCCGGCTACGGCGAGAACATGCGCATCCTGCGCTGGGTCATCGACCGCTGCGCCGGGCGGGCGAGCGGGCAGGAGACCGTGCTCGGGTTCATCCCGGCCGAGGGCGAGCTCGACACGCGCGGGCTCGCGGACGTCGACGTCGCGGCCTGCACCCGCATCGACCCGGCGGAGTGGCTCCCCGAGCTCGAGAGCCAGGGCGAGTGGTTCGCCCAGCTCGGGAACACCCTGCCGCCGACCCTGGAGCACACCCGCCAGCTCCTCGTCGAGCAGGTGCGGCGGACCCTCTCGGCGGCGCGGCGCTGACCCGGCCGCGAGCGGAGGGCGGCGGCCCAAAGGTCATGTGTACCCTCGCCGTCGCCTTCCAGACCGACCGCCGCTGGCCGCTCCTCGTGGCCGCCAACCGCGACGAGCGGCTGGCCCGTCCGTCCGAGGGGTGGGCGCTGCGCGAGCCCAGGGGCGGGCCGCGCCTCCTCTCGCCGCGCGACCTCCTCCAGGGCGGGACCTGGGTCGGGCTCTCGGCGTGCGGGCTGTTCGCTGCGCTCACCAACGTGCACGCCCCCCAGGCCTACCACCCCTCTCGCCACTCGCGGGGGGAGCTCGTCCTGCGGGCCCTCGCCCACCCGACCGCGGCGCGCGCCCGCAGCGCGCTCCTGCTCGAGGACGCGAGCGCCTACAACCCCTTCCACCTCCTGGTGGCCGATCCCGAGGGGGCCTTCCTGTGGCACTACGACGGGACGGCGGTCGGGCTCGACGACCTCGCCCCCGGCCTGCACGTGGTGACCGAGAATGCGGCGGAGGACCGCGGCCCGCGCGGCGAGCTGGTGCGCGACCGCTGGCCGCTCGACGGCGACCCCGGGCGGCTGAGGGAGCTGCTCTGCCTGCACCGCGCCGAGCGGGAGGGGACCTGCATCCACCTCGACCCGCTCTACGGGACCCGCTCCTCGCTCATCCTCCGGCGGGCCCTCGAGCTGCGAGCCTCCGAGCTCCTCGTCGCCGACGGCCGCCCCTGCACCGCGCCCCACGAGGACCGCTCGCGCCTCCTCGAGGCGGTCGCCTCATCGCCTTGACAGCCGGGCCCCGGCCGGCCAGACAAGGAGCGCCATGGGCCTCCTCGATCGCATCGCCTTCAAGCCGGCGGCAGCCGTCCCCCCCGAGAGCGTCGACGTCGGGGAGAAGGGCGAGCTCATCGTGGTCTGGCCGGGCGGAGTGCGCTGCGAGCTCCCCGCCCGGCAGCTGCGCGAGCAGTGCCCCTGCGCGGGCTGCGTGGAGGAGGGCACCGGCCGCCGGATCCTCGACCCCACCACCATCCCGGCCGACATCCGCCCGCTCGAGGTGCGCGGCGTCGGCAACTACGCCCTGCAGATCACCTGGTCGGACGGCCACGCCACCGGCATCTACAGCTGGACCACCCTGCGCGCCGCCTGCCGCCTCCCTGGATAGGGTCCCTGCCGGCGCTCACCCGGCGAGGAGGGTGGGGGCGATGTCGGTGTGCCGGTTCACCTCGGGCGCGTGGCCGACCCGCTCGCGTCCCCAGCGGATGTGGCGCACCTCCCCGGTCGCCCCGCGCAGCGCGTGCACGAGGAGCCGCACGGTGTTCATGTCGGCCTTCCCGGCGTTGGCCTCGGCGATGAGGAGGTCGGCGGCTCCGCGCGCGTCGAAGGCCTCGGAGCGGAAGGGCCGCGACTGGGTGAGGGCGGCGAAGGCGCTGGCGACCGCCACCACGTGCACCGCGCGCGCCGGCGGCTCCTCGAGCGCCGGGTAGCCGTGGCCGTTGCGCCAGTGGTGCTTCAGCGCCGCGTCGACCGCCGGGTGCACGCCGAGGAGGCTCGCCAGGTGGTAGCCGCCGAGCAAGGGGTGGGAGGCCACCTCCCGCACCTCGTCGCGGTCGAGGGGGTCGGCGTTGCGCACGAGGTGGGCGGAGACGTGGCGCATGCCGAGGTCGTGGAACAGGCCGGCGGCGGCGATGTCCGGCAGGGCCGGAGCCTCGCCCACCGCCGCGATGAGCATGCGGGCGGTGACGGCGGCGGTGGTGAGGGCGTGCCGGTAGCGCAGCGGATCGGCGAGCTTCTGGGCCCGCAGCTCGTCGAAGAGCGGTCCGGGCAGCCGGATGCCGAGCAGGGCCCGCGCCACCGCGGTCTGCACGCCCGGGCCCCGGAAGAGGTGGCGGTAGGGCGGATCGGCGAGCGGCAGGTGGAGGTCCTCGGCGACGGCCGTCTCGGAGAGAGCGCGGCGCGGCAAGGCGGTGGTGCGCGCGGCGAGCTCGTGCACGCTCGCGACCGACACCACCGTGCCGCGTGGGGCGAGCACGCGGCCGCGGGCGTCGACGAGATCGCACGAGAGGACCACCCGGTCGTACATGCCGGCCTCCTCCCCACCCGGAAGCGTACCAGAGCCTTCCCCGGGCGGACACCTTTCATCGCGTTCAAGGGACAGGGGGCAGGTGGGGAGTCCTCCGCCACCCGCCTTCTGGCGCCCGGCACCCTCAGCGGCGGCGACGGGAAAGGGCCCGCGCCATCTCGCGCTCGGTCTCGCGCTCGGCGATGGCGTCGCGCCGGTCCTCGTGCTTGCGACCCTTGCCGAGGGCGAGCTCGACCTTGGCCCAGCCGCCCTTGAAGTAGATGGAGAGGGGCACGAGGGCGTAGCCGCGCTGCTCGACCTTGCCGAGGAGCTTGTCGAGCTCGGCGCGGTGCAGGAGGAGCCGGCGCTCGCGCAGGGGGAGGTGGCCGAAGTAGGTGGCCGGCGCGTACTCGCCGATGCGGCAGTGGAGGAGGTAGAGCTCGCGCCCGCGGGGCTGGGCGTAGGCGTCGGAGAGGGAGACGTTGCCGGCCCGGAGCGACTTCACCTCGCTCCCGGAGAGCTCGAGGCCGGCCTCGTAGGTGGCCTCGACCGCGAACTCGAAGCGCGCCCGCCGGTTGGTGGCGACGGGCGTGCGGCCCTCCTCCCTCGCTCCCTTGCTCATGGGATGGCGACGTTGTCGATGAGCCGGGTGGCCCCGGCGAAGACCGCCCCGAGAAGGCGGGTGCCGCGCTCGGCGCGAGCGGCCGGCCGCAGCGCCGCGTCGACGAGCTCGACGTAGTCCACCACGAGCCCGCCCTCCTCCAGGGTGCGCCGGACCAGGGCGAGGAGCGGCTCGCGCTCGCGCTGCCCGTCGCGCGCGAGGTCCCGCACCGCGCGGAGAGCCGCGGGGAGGGCGAGGGCCCGCCGCCGCTCGTCGGCGGAGAGGTAGGCGTTGCGGGAGGAGAGGGCGAGGCCGTCCGGGTCGCGCACGATGGGTAGGCCGACCACCTCGATCGCGAAGTCGAGGTCGCGCACCATGGCACGGATGACCTGCAGCTGCTGCCAGTCCTTCTCGCCGAAGAAGGCGAGGTGGGGCTGGGAGAGGTTGAAGAGCTTCGCCACCACGGTGGCGACGCCGCGGAAGTGGCCCGGGCGCCTCGCCCCGCACAGGCCCTGCGAGCTCCGCTCGACCTCGATCCAGGTCTCGTGCTCCCGGGCGTAGACCGCCTCCGGCCTCTCGGGGGCGAGCACCCAGTCGATCCCGGCCACGGCGCAGCGGGCGAGGTCGCCGTCGAGGTCGCGCGGGTAGCGGCTCAGGTCCTCGCTCGGCCCGAACTGGGTGGGGTTGACGAAGATGGTGGCCAGGGCCAGCCCGCGCTCGCGGCCCTCGTCGGCGCGGCGGCGCGCCTCGCGCAGGAGCGAGAGGTGCCCCTCGTGCAGGGCGCCCATGGTGGGGACGAGGGCGATGCAGCGCCCGGAGAGGCGCGCCGACACGCAGCGGCGCTGCCACTCCCGGGGATCCTTGATGAGCTCGATCATGGAGGCGGGGAGGCTCGAGGGAGGTCGGGGACGGCCCCTAGACCGGCGCCCCCACCACCTGGGCGTCCTCCTGGACCCCCGTCTCGACGGCGTGGATGAGCCTCAGGGCCGGGGCGTGGAAGCTGTGCTCCTCGGCGGGGAACGACCCGTCGCGCACCGCACCCACGTAGCTGCCGAGCGCGGCGGCAATGGAACCCGAAAGGTCGGCGAAGCGCCTCACGAACTTGGGCTTGAAGGCGGAGTCGAGGCCGAGCAGGTCGTTCAGCACCAGCACCTGGCCGTCGCAGGCCGGACCGGCGCCGATGCCGATGGTGGGCAGGGCGAGCTGCCCGGTGATGAGGCGGGCGAGCTCGGCCGGGATGCACTCCAGGACCAGCGCGAAGCAGCCGGCGTCGGCGAGGGCCCGCGCGTCGCGCAGGAGCCGGGTGGCCTCCTCGGCGTCCTTGCCCTGCACGCGGTAGCCGCCGAGGGCGTGGACCGACTGGGGGGTGAGGCCGAGGTGGCCCATGACCGGCACCCCGGCGCGCACGATGCGGCGGACCACCCCGGCGAACTCCTCGCCGCCCTCGAGCTTGACCGCTTCCGCCCCGCCCTCCGCCACCAGCCGGACGGCGGCCTTGACCGCCTCGTCGGCGCTCGCCTGGTAGCTGCCGAAGGGCATGTCGGCGGTGAGGTGCGCCCGGCCGCTCGAGCGCGCGAGCCCGCGGCGCACGGCGGCGGTGTGGTAGACCATCTGCTCGAGGGTGACCGCCAGGGTGGAGTCGTGGCCCTGGAACACCATCCCCAGCGAGTCGCCGACCAGGATGGCATCCGCCCCGGCCTCGTCGACGAGGCGCGCCATGCTGGCGTCGTAGGCGGTGACCATGGCGATCTTGGCGCCGTTCGCCTTCATGGCGCGCAGATCGAGAGATGTGAGGCGCTTGCGCTGCCCGGTCTGGCTCGACATTTTCACCTCTGGTGCAGGCCCGTGGCCGGGTCCCGCCCGCGTGAGGGCACGCTCTACCTCTACCCCGGGCGGCCCGGGAAGGGAAGGTCAAAGGGGGGGCGTCGGCCCCCTCACCGGCTCGGGTTGTAGTGCTGGGTACCCTTGCGGTGGCGCCGGATCACCGCGATCAGGGCCTCGGCGTCGGGGAGGGAGCCGAGGTCGAGGTCGCTCGTGTTGACGACCAGCAGCGGGCTCTCCTCGTAGTGGAAGAAGAACTCGTTGTACGCGCGGGAGAGCGCCTCGAGGTAGGCCGGCTCGAGGTGGCGCTCGGCAGCCCGGCCGCGCCGGCGAATGCGGCCGAGCAGGACCTCCTGGCGCGCCTGCAGGTAGATGACGAGGTCGGGCTTCACCACCCGGGCACCGATGAGCGCGTAGACCTGCTCGTAGAGGGCGAGCTCGTTGGGATCGAGGTTCAGGGCCGCGAAGATGCGGTCCTTCGCGAAAAGGTAGTCGGCGACGGTGACCTGGTTGAAGAGGTCCTGCTGGAAGAGCCCCTGCTGCTGCTCGTAGCGCGAGAGCAGGAAGAAGAGCTGGGTCTGGAAGGCGTACTTCCGCCGGTCCTCGTAGAAGCGGGCGAGGAAGGGGTTCTCGTCCACGGGCTCGGCGACGAGGCGCCCGCCGAACCGCTCGACGAGCAGGCCCGCGAGCATCGACTTCCCCACGCCGATGGGGCCCTCGATCGCGATGTAGCGCGCCCTCTCCACCTCGGCCTCGCACCCTGCCACGGCGCCCCCGGGGTGTCCACGAAGGGGCGTCGCCCGCGCACGGCCCAGGCCGTTGGGGCCGGCTCGAGCGGCGCCCTCCCGCCCGGGTCCTTAAACCCATCGGGGCCGGATCGCAGGATCAGTATGACCATGATCTTCGGATCAGGTTTGCTTGACACGGCATGTCTCGTCACGTAACGTCACGCGCACGTGGTGGCGCAGGGCTGCAGGAGGCGGACTGGATGAGCGCAGCTCGGAGGGCGGCGACCGCGCGGCGCAAGCTCGCGGTGGGGATGGAGAAGGGCGGCAGGTCGGAAGCGGTCGATCCGGCCTTCCACCGGGCGATCCTCAAGATCGCGCTCGAGCTGAAGAAGCCGAACGCGCAGAGCTGCGAGGCGATCGTGGAGCGGACGGTAGAGTCCATGCGGCTCGACCCGGTCGCCTTTCGCCGCTACCTCGGCGAGAACGGGGCCCGCAACATGAGCCTCCTCCTCGCCACGGTGCGCGGCGGGGCCCTCTAGGGCCAAGGGACATGAGCGCCCGCTCGACCGATGGGCGTGGGCGGGCGGAGATTGCGGGCGGGCGCTCATGCTGTCGTACCCCGGGGGAGTTCGCGATGTGCATGCACCGCGGTTGCCGCCGTCCCGTCTTCGTCGCCCGGCTGTGCGGCCTGCACGCCCTCGCGCGCCGCCCCGGCCTCCGGCCGAGGCGGTCGACCCCAAGACCCCGGGGCCGCCCGCCCGACAGGGCCCACCCGCTCTAGGCTCTCCCCTCCACCACCGCCTCCTCCCCGAGCGCGCGCTCGAGGGCGGCCCACTCCTCCACCGCCAGCGTCTCGCCGCGCCGGCGGGGGTCGATGCCCGCCGCCGCGAGCGCCTCGGCCATCCGCGGGGCAGGCGCGAGGCGGGCCGCGGCGAGCGCGTTGGCGAGCACCTTGCGGCGCTGCGCGAACCCGGCCTTCACGAGCCGCCGGAAGCGCGCCTCCGAGAGGACGGCGGCCCGCGGCTCGCCGAAGACGATGCGCAACACCGCGCTGTCCACCCGCGGCGGGGGCACGAAGGCCCTCCGCGGCACGCGCCGCTCGAGGGTCACGGCCGCGCGCCGCTGCAGGAGGACCGACAGCAGGCCCCAGGCCCGTTCTCCCGGGGAGGCCGACAGGCGCTCCGCCACCTCGGCCTGCACGAGGAACACCGCCCGCACCACGATCTCCGCCACCTCCAGGAGCCCGAAGAGGATGGGGCTCGTGAGGTGGTAGGGCAGGTTTCCCGCCACCGCCAGTCGGCCGCCAGGCGCGAGGGCCCGGTAGTCGAGGGAGGCCGCGTCGGCCTCGAGGAGCTCGATCCTCCCCGCGAGCTCGCCCCGCAGCACGCGTGCCATGTCGCGGTCGCGCTCGACCGCCACCACCTCGGCGCCGCGGGCCACGAGCCGTGCGGTGAGGTGGCCGAGGCCGGCCCCGAGCTCCACCACCCGCTCGCCCGGTCGCTCGACCGCCAGGCGCGCGATGGCCTCCAGGGCCTCCCCGTCGGAGAGGAAGTTCTGGCCCCAGCTCTTCTTCGGCCGCAGCCCGTACTTGCGCAGGAGCGCGCTCGGCGAGGGGTAGGGCCCGTCTCCCAAGGTGGCCTCCCTCAGAGCCGCCAGCCCGCGTCGGCGTTGAGGCCCGGCCCCTCGCGCTCGCCCCGCTCGAGAGCGTGGGTGCCCGCCACCGCGATCATGGCCGCGTTGTCGGTGCAGAGACGCGGGGCCGGCAGGAACACCTCCAAGTCCTCGTACTCCGCCGCGCGCTCGGCCACCGCGACGCGCAGGCGGCTGTTCGCCGCCACCCCTCCGGAGAGCACGATGCGCCTGAACTGGAGCCGCCGGGCCGCCCGGAACAGCTTGTGGACCAGGGCGCCCACGATGGCCTCCTGGTAGCTCGCGCACAGGTCGTTGAGCGCCTGCCCCTCGGGCACCCCGTGAGAGCGCACGTGGTGGAGGAGCGCCGTCTTGAGCCCGGAGAAGCTGAAGTCGAGCTCGTGGCCGCGCACGATCGCCCTCGGGAACCGCACGCCATCCGGCCGGCCCTGCCGGGCGAGACCGTCGATGGCGATCCCGCCCGGATAGGGCAGCCCGAGCAGCTTCGCCCCCTTGTCGAAGGCCTCGCCGGCGGCGTCGTCGCGGGTCGCCCCGAGCAGCCGGTAGCGGCCGAAGTCCTCCGCCGCGTAGAGCGAGGTGTGGCCGCCCGAGACCACCAGCCCGAGGAAGGGAAAGGCGGGCGGCCGCTCCGAGAGGAAGCTCGCGAGGAGGTGGCCCTCGAGGTGGTTCACCCTCACGAGCGGCTTCCCCCAGGCCGCCGAGAGCGCCTTCGCCACCTGGACCCCCACGAGGAGGGCGCCGATGAGCCCGGGGCCACTCGTCACCGCCACCCCGTCGAGGGCCTCCGGCGCCACCCCGGCCCGGGCCATCGCCTCGTCGACCACCGGCATCACCTGCATCACGTGGTTGCGGCTCGCGAGCTCGGGGACCACCCCGCCCCAGCGCCGGTGCAGCTCGACCTGCGTCGCCACCACGTCGGAGAGGGCGCGCCGGCCGTCCTCCACCACCGCGGCGGCGGTCTCGTCACAGCTCGTCTCGATGCCGAGGATCCTCAAGGTCGGTCGGCCCTCCGCGCCCTCACCGGACGCCCCTCCCGCCCGCGGTCCGGGAGCAGAGAGGGTTCGCGCGCGGGCGCGCATACGATCACGACCCCTGCCGCGAAGGCAAGGCCCGTCCGGGGAAGAGGGCGAGGGGCCGCTGCCGGCGGGGGGCCTCAGCGCCCCCGCCCTACCGAGGATGGATAGCGAGCGCGGCCGGGTCCTGCCATCCGGCCGAGGCGCGGGGCGACCCCCGTGGCCCTCACCTCAGCGGGCCGGACCGGGCGGCTCGAGCGGCGGCGTCCTCGCGGGCGCGGCCGGCCCCGGCGGCGCCGCGGGCGGCTTCTGGCCGGAGTGCTTCAGGAGGACCCCCAGGGCCAGGGCCACGATCAGGAGGACGGCCAGGGCCGCCGCCAGGGCCGGGACCCGCTCCCGCCGGGCGGGCTCCTCCACCGTCGCCCGGGGTCCTTCGGGCAGGGGGCGCGGCGGGTCGGGCGAGGGTGGCGGCGGGGCCGCCGGCGGCTCGATCGGCAAGGGGGGGCGACGGGCCACGCTCGGCCTCGGCGGCGCCGGGAATCGCACCACCCTCGGCGGGCGCGGCCCCGAGCCGGCTTGGGCGCGCGAGCCGTCGGCCGGCCGCTCCCCTTCCGCGGCCGGCGCCGTGAACCAGGCCGCCGGCTCGGCGCTCGGCTCGCCGTGCGCCCGGCCCGGCGCCTCGCCCGGGGAGGCGCTCGCCGCCGGCACCGGCCGGACGATCTCCTCGGCGAGGAGCTTCGCCACGATGCTCGCGGCGACGAGGTCGTCGAGCCCGGACTCGAGGAGGATCTCTTCCACCGTCCTGCGCCCGTCGACGAGCTTCAGGACCCCGTTCATCTCGTCCGGGATCTCGGCCAGGCGGTCGGAGAGCAGGAGGTAGTCGATCTCGAGCGGGGTCGAGGCGGGCGGGAACCTGCGCGCCAGGCCCTGGAACACCGCTTGCCGGCGCTCGCCCTCGAGGAGCAGGGCCCGGGTGGACAGTCCGATCCGCTCGGGCCGGTCGGTCGACCCGGGCTCGAAGGCGAAGCGCCCCTCGGTCCAGCGCAGCATGGGGTAGAGGGCGGCCTCCCCCGCCTTGTGCTCCAAGGCCGCGTCGATGACCCGCCCGCCCCGCAGCCACACCCGGCCCTCGCGGCCGCTGCGGTCGCTGAGGCGCAAGAGCCCGCTCTCCGCGCCCCCCTCGAGCGCCTGCAGGAGGTCGCGCGGGCCCTTCTCGGCGAGGTCGCCCAGGGTGGCCTCCCTCAGCTGCACCATCGCCCTCCGGCAAGACCGTCTCGCGCCGCCCGCTCTGTTCTCCGCTGGTGCAAGGCTCGCCTCTCCGCTCCGCCCGCCGTCCCGTCGCCCCTAGCGCTTCTTGAAGAGCCCGCTCTGGCCGGGAGGCCTCGCCTTCCCGCGCCGAGCCTCGAGGGCCCTGAGCTCGCGTTCGGCCTCGAGGTGCCTCGGGTTCGCCTGCAGGGCGCGCTTCAGCATGCGCTCCGCCCTCTCGTCGTCCCCCTCGTCCCGCGCCACCACCCCGCACACGAAGGCGGCCCGGTCGGTGCAGGCGGGGTCGTCGAGCACGGCCTCGGCGAGCGCCTTCGCCCGGGACCGGTCACCGTGCGGGTCGACGATGATCGCGTGGGCAAAGGCCACGTGGTACTCCGGCCTCGGATCGGCGCGGAGGGCGGCCTCGTAGAAGCCGCGCGCCCGGGCGAAGTCACGGGTCCGCAGGCAGGCCTCGGCCTTCTGGATGTCGACGGCCGCCGCCTGCGGATCGCCGAGCGCCTCGCCGAGAGGGCTGGCCGACCGGCTGCGGGCGAGGTAGTCGATGCGCCGCCGGTCGTCGGAGAGCACCTCGTAGGCTTCGTTGACGGCCGCGAAGAGGTCCTTCACCTGCGGGGCCGCGTCGGCGAGGGCGGGCGAGCTGAAGCGGTCGGGGTGGAGCTTCTTGGCGAGCTGGAAGTAGGCGCTCTTCACCTCCTCGCGGGTCGCCGAGCGCGGCAGGCCGAGCCGCTCGAACAGGTCCGGGGCCTTGGAGCGCGGGAGCGCCGCCTCGAGCGCGCGCTTGAGCTCCTCCTCGGCGGGGGTGAGGCGCGCGCGGGGGGCCGGGGCGCCGGTCGGGCTCGGCGGGGCCGCTCGTGCCGCCCCCTTGGGCGGCGGTTGCCCGGAGAGGGGGCCGACGCCCATGTTCTGCATGGCCCGCTGCAGGAGGCGCTGGCGCCGCCGGCGCGCCTCCTCCGGGTCGCTGCGGCGCCCGGGCAGC
>DATJVF010000299.1:0-2719 GCA_035501995.1 Anaeromyxobacteraceae bacterium | reverse complement strand
TCCTTCCCGGCCGGAGAGCCTGGGGCCTTTCGGGCTTCGGGTTCCCGGCTGGCGCGGCCTTGAGGGGCACCCGGGCGCCGGGGCCCGGTTCGCATGGGATGACCTCGATCCGCTCGTTGGTGACGAGGTAGCACTCGTCCGGGGGAAGGTGGCCCGTCACGAGCGGGGCCAGGAGCGCCAGCGCGAGGAACATGATCGGAAGGTATTTCACGCCGCGGCGGGGCGCAGGCCAGCGACCCTCGGGACGGTGCCGCGCGAGCGGCCTCCGCGCTCGAGGAGGCCCCTGCCCGGGCGGAGAGCTGCGCCTCCAACCGACCTCAACCGGTCCGGGCGAGGCGTGCCTCTTCGCCCGCTCACGTCCCGGAGGCGCGAGCCGGCGAGCCGGCCCCGGGAGCTTCGAAGAGCACCTTCACCTCCGGCTTGCTGACGGCGACGATGGTGAGGATGCCGAGCACGGTGCCGAGGGGGAAGAAGGCGCAGGAGAGGCCCGCCATCACCACGATGAAGGTCCAGTGGCGCCGGCGGGCGAGGCTCGAGCCCGAGAGGACCACCAGGCCAGCGAAGGCGAGCCCCATGAAGACCATGAGCAGGCCGATGGCGATGAAGATCCAGCCCATGAACCGCACAGGGGGATGCGGCCCGTTGAACGCCCCGCGGAGCACGAGCACGCCTATCCCGACGTAGACGAGCGGGATGAGCGAGAAGAGGCCCGCCAGGCCCGCCAGCACATAGTGCAGGATGGAGAGAAGTCGGAGGTTCTCGTCCGGGCCCACGAAGCTGGTTCCTCCTCGCCGGATGATGCGCCCCCCGCGGTGGACCGGCAAGCTCGAGCGTGAGGCCCCTGCGCCGCGGGCCCGCCGCGCCGCCACGCCCCGCCGCCCCTCGCGGATCGAGTTTACTTTCAGTAAATTGGCTCGCCTGCGGGATCGGCCCGCCTGGCGGCCCTTCGGGCGCCCCGTCGCCTGCCTTCTCACACGTTCCTACCCTGCGGCACAAACTTCCGCGGCCAACGGGCCCTCCCTTGGCGACCGAGCCGGCTGAAGGCTACCCTCGCGGCGGCATGCGACCCGTCCGCAGCTCCGAGTTTCTCACCACCTCCGAGGCGGCCGACCTGGTGAAGGTCTCGCCCGCCACGCTCAAGCGCTGGGCCCGAGCCGGCATCATTCCCTCGGAGAGGACGAGCGGGGGCCATCGGCGCTACCGCCGGGAGGACCTCGAGGGCTATCTGGGCCCGGGCAAGGGTCACGACCTGGTGGCTCGCTACGTCGACACCCTGCTCGAGACGCGCAGCCCGGTGCCGCTCCAGGCCGACCTCCTGCGCGAGCGGACCGCCCGCGGCTCGTGGTGGGCCGTCTGCGAGTGGCTCCTGCCGGTGATCTTCGAGCTGCACCAGCGCCGGGAGCGCGAGCTCGTCACCGAGGTGCAGCGGGAGGCTGCCTTCGATCTCCTGCGCGACGCCCTGGGCCGCTTCCGCGACCTCGCCTCACCCTCCCCCGAGGCTCCGGTGGTCATGGTGGCCTCGGTTCCGGGCGACCACATCCTGGTCTTGCCGGCCGCCCTCGAGCTGTGCGCCCTCGAGTCGCAGTGGGCGCCGCGCTGGGCGGGACACCCCACCCCTCGCGACCTCGCCGCGGAGCTCCGCCAGCGGCCGGTCGAGGCCCTCATCCTCTGCGCCAGCGCTGGCCTCGACGCCGCCGCGCTGGCGCTTCTCGCTCCCCCGCTGGTGGCCGCGGTCAGGGCGGCGGGGATCCCGCTCGGGCTGGCGGGCAGCGCCGCCTGGCCGAGGTCGCTCGCCGGCGCCTACCCGTTCCTCGTCTTCCGCGAGGCGCGCGAGTGGCTCTCGACCCTCAGGCCAGGGAAGGTTCCCTCCCGAGCGGAGGAGCCGCCTCCACCGGGACCCGCCGCGCCGACCTGGGATCCCTTCCTCAGCGTCGGCGAGCCGATGATCGACCTGCAGCACCAGCGGCTCTTCGCCGAGTTCCACCGGCTGCGGGCGGCGCTCGACCAGGGAGAGCCCACCGAACGCCTGCACGAGCTCCTCGCCTTCCTGACGAGCTACGCCGACGCCCATTTCCGCTGCGAGGAGAAGCTCATGAGCGCGAACGGGTTCCCCGAGCTCAAGGCCCATCGCCGGGACCACGACGCCTTCCGGGCCTTCGTCGGGGCGGTCACCCGCGAGATCGAGGCCGGAGGGCCACCTCTCGAGCTGTACGGGAGGACCGCGGGGTACGTGCGCGACTGGCTCCTCACGCACGTGAACACCTTCGACCGCCGGTTCGGCGAGTACCTCCGCCGGCCAGAGAGCTGAGGCGGGCCCACGGCCGGGCGGCGCCGAGATAGAGCCTTCTCAACTCGGGCCACGGCACCGGCCGGCGGCGGGGAGGCGCGGAGCCCGGCGCGCTCGCTGCGAGAGCTCCTTAGAGTGCCCTCCTCGCCAGGCGAGGTGGGCTGCCGAGCGCGCGCCCGGAGCCGAGGCGAGGGTCACGCGGCTCGTGGCTACCACCGCCGCCCGGCCGGGACCCACACCGTGGCAGAAAGTCCCCTCGCTCGGCGGGAAACCCTTTGCTCGGGGCCGCTCCGTGGGTGCCTCACGACCGCGGGTCAGGCCTATCCCCTGTGGCGATTCGCCCGCCCAACCGCTCACGCGCGGTCCCTCTCCCGCGCGGCGACTCCGGCGCGCGAGTCCCCGAAAAGAGCGCGGGCCGCAAAACGAGGGGGC
>DATJVF010000298.1:0-11423 GCA_035501995.1 Anaeromyxobacteraceae bacterium | reverse complement strand
ACCTCGCGGGCGAGGGCGGCCCCGTCCTGCGGGGCGGCCGGGGCGGCGGCGCACAGAAGAGCGAGCAGGGCAGCGGGCATGGGGAAGCCTTATAACCGACCCCGGGCGTCGACCGGTCGCTCATTCGCCCCAGGAGCCGGCATGGCGGTCCTCGAGTTCTTCTACGACTTCGTCTCCCCGTACTCCTACCTGGCCTCCGAGCGGGTGGAGGAGCTCGCCCGGCGCACCGGGGCCCTCCTCCGCTTGCGCCCCTTCCTCCTCGGCGGCGTCCTGAAGGCCACCGGCAACCAGGCTCCGGTGGAGACCCCCGCCAAGTACCGGCACCTCAAGGTCGACCTCGAGCGCTGGTCGCGGCGCCTGGGGGTACCGCTCAACTTCCCCGCCGCCCACCCCTTCTCCACGGTCCTCGCCATGCGCTGCGCCCTCGCCGCCGCGGCCAAGGGCCTCGTCGTCCCCTTCACCCACGCGGCCTTCCGCGCCGCCTGGGCGGAGGGCCTCGACCTCACGAGGCCCGAGGTGCTCGCCCTGGTGGCGAGCCGTGCCGGCGCCGACGGCCCGGCCCTGGTGGCCTCGGCCCCGGCCTACAAGGAGACCCTGCTCGCCGAGACCGAGGGGGCGGTGAAGCGCGGCGCCTTCGGCGCTCCCACCTTCTTCGTGGGCGAGGAGATGTTCGTCGGCAACGACCGCCTGGACTTCGTGGAAGAGGCGCTCCGGCACGCGTCCGGCGCTTGATCTCCGGGCGGCTTCGGGCGATTCTGCGCCGCCCACCATGCGCCAGGTCCCCGCCGCCTCCCTCGCCGTCCTCGCGGGCGCGCTCGCCGGCTTCGCGCTGTCGTCCTGCTCCTCGCCCTGCCAGGACCTCGGGAGCCGCATCTGCGGCTGCCAGCCGGCGGGCTCGTTGCAGGACGCCTGCAACACCGCGGTGAAGAACCAGATCGGGGGCGGCAGCCAGCAGCCGAACTCGGCCGACCAGACCCGCTGCCAGGCGCTGCTCAACAGCTGCGTCGCTCCCCAGGACCCCTCGAACCCGAGCCGGCAGATCGACTTCTGCTACTTCCTGCAGAGCCCGCAGGGGAAGTGCGCCTGCGGGATCGCCGAGTCCTCCGCCGACGGGGGCTGCCTCGACGGCGGCACCGAGGACGGCGGCACGGACGGCGGTTCCTGAAGGGCCCCTACACGAGGCCGAGGTAGTCGCGCCGACCCTCGGTGGGCGAGGCCCCGGCCGGGGCGAAGCGCCCGGCGATGGCGAGGCCGCAGGCCCGGCAGCGGTCGCCCACGAGCGCGTAGCGGCGCACGGCGTGCCAGTCCCGCACCACCACCGCGCTGCCGCAGCCGGGACAGTAGGTGGCCTGGCCCTCGGGGTCGTGCACGTTGCCGGTGTAGACGTGGCGCAGCCCCACCTCGCGGGCCATCGAGCGGGCCCGGGAGAGGGTCCTCGGCGGGGTCTGGGGCCGGTCCAGCATCCGGTAGTCGGGGTGGAAGGCGGTGAAGTGCAGGGGGACGTCCGGCCCCATGTGCTCGAGGAGCCACTCGGCGAGGGCCCTCGTCTCGGCGGGCCCGTCGTTCAAGCCGGGGATGAGGAGGTTCGTGACCTCGGTCCACACCCCGGTGGTGGCGAGGTAGGCGAGCGTCTCCAGCACCGGCTGCAGATGGGACAGCGTCACCCGACCGTAGAAGTCCTCGGTGAAGGCCTTGAGGTCGACGTTGGTGGCGTCCATGTGCCGGAAGATCTCCTCGCGCGCGCCCCCGGAGACGTAGCCGGCGGTGACGAACACCGTCTTCAGACCCCGCTCGTGCGCCGCCTGCGCCACGTCGATGGCCCACTCGGCCCAGATGACCGGGTCGTTGTAGGTGAAGGCGATGGCCGGGCACCCGTGGGCCAGCGCCAGCTCCGCCACCTCCTCGGGGCGGTAGACCTGCGAGCGGCGATCGGCGAGCCGCGCCTTGGAGAGGTCCCAGTTCTGGCAGAAGCGGCAGCCGAGATTGCACCCGGCGGTCCCGAAGGAGAGGACCTGCGTCCCCGGGTAGAAGTGGTTGAGGGGCTTCTTCTCGATGGGATCGGAGGCGAAGCCGGTCGATCGGCCGTAGGCGAGCGAGACGAGCTCGCCGCCCGCGTTCTGCCGCACGTAGCAGAAGCCGGCCTGTCCGTCGCGGAGCAGGCACTCGCGCGGGCACAGGGTGCAGCGCACCCGCCCCGCCCCCTCGGCGCGCCAGTACCTCGCCTGCGACATGACGGTACCTCGTTAACTCCGGGGAGCCTCGCCCACATACCGGGCAAAAGGGGTGACCGCAAGGTCGCGCAGCGCCCGCCCCCCGAAGCTCGCCTCCACCCGCTCGGTCGGCTGCTCGCCCTCGGCCCGGAAGGTCCGCCGCGGCGAGGCGGCGGCCCGCCCCGGCCCGACGAACAGGAAGGGCTCGCCCGGCCTCGGCCGGTCCCCCCACAGGTCGAGCTGAGAGGGGCGCTCGGCGGCCGGACCGAACCGCCGGAAGCCCCCGTAGAAGGCGAGCTCGCCGGCGGTCTGGTAGCTGTCGGTGAAGAGGAAGGGCTGCTCCCCGTCGCAGCCGAGCTTCCTGCAGGCGCGCTCGGCCCTCTCCCGCACCAGGATCGCCGCGTCGCGCCAGCCGTGGAACCGCTCCACCGCCGGGGTGCCCAGGAACAGGCCGGGAGCGCGCTCGACGCTCGCGAAGAGGGCGAGGAGGCCGAAGCCGGCCACCGTCGAGGCGAGGAGGAGTGCGCGGGCGAGGGCCCGCGACCCGCGGGCGAGGCCCACCGCGGCCGCCGCGCACAGCGCGGGGTACACGAGGGACGGCCAGTTCGCCTCCACCCGGCCGCGCAGGGCCGAGAGGGTGGTGACGGCGAGCGGCAGGAGCACCGCCGCGGCCACCCGTCGCTCGGGCGAGGTCCGCGCGCGCAGGAGGAAGGCGAGGCCGACGAGGAGCGCCACGGGGCCGCACCCCAGGAGTTGACCGACCAGGTACTCGGCCACGGAGCGCAGGCTCGCCTCGCCCCCGAAGCCGTGGCCGAGCTGGAAGCGCAGGGACACGAAGCCGTGGGCGGCGTTCCAGGCCAGGCAGGGCGCGAAGAGGGCGGTGGCGAGGAGCGCGCCCAGCCAGGGGAAGGGGGTGGCGAGCTCCCGGCGGAGCTCGGGGTCAAGGAAGACCAGGAGCAGGAGCGCCGGGGCGAGCAGGGCGGCGGTGTACTTGGCGAGAAGGGCCACCCCGACCGAGAGCCCGGCCCAAAGAAAGCGCGTCCCCCGCGCCCGGGCGAAGAGCCAGAGGGCGGCGGTGTAGGCCGCCGCGAGCGGGGCGTCGGGGAGGGCCAGGGCGCCGAGGAGGTGGAGCAGGGGGGCGGAGGCGGCGAGGAGCGCCGCCCCCAGGATGGCCCGCGGCGCCCCCTCGCCCTCGCCGAGGAGCTCCCGCGCGAGCAGGGCCGCGAAGACGGCGCCGAGCCCTCCGGCGAGGAGGAAGAGGAGGCGCACCCCCAGCTCGCCCGGCACCAGTGCCTTCCCGGCCGCGATGAGCCAGGCGACGAGCGGGGGGTGGTCGAAGTACCCGGCCGCCGGCCTGAGCGACCACAGGTAGTAGTAGGCCTCGTCCCCGTAGAGCTCGGTGCCGGAAAAGGCGAGCGCCCGCAGGACGACCGCCCCCAGGGCGACCGCAGCGACGGCGAGCCAGAGGCGGCGAGCGTCCCCTTTCGGCACGAGGGGTATCCTACTCGACGCCCGGGCGGCCCGGTCGCGCCGGGCCGGCCGGCGCCGGGCCCCCGCGTGCCTCGAACTTGCCCCGGCCGGCCGCCGCGCCTAGAGAAAAGGCGCCCTCTTCGCCGAAAGAGCCCCCCCGTGACCTTCCGAGAAGCCCTCGAGCGCCGCGTCCTCGTCTTCGACGGCGCCATGGGCACCCAGATCCAGGCCCAGCAGCTGGCGGCGGCCGAGTTCGGGGGCAAGGAGGGCGCGAACGACCTCCTCACCCTCACCCGCCCCGACCTCATCGAGGCCATCCACGACCGCTACCTCGCCGCCGGGTGCGACGCGGTGGAGACCAACACCTTCGGCTCCTCGCGCCTCAAGCTCGACGAGTACGGGCTCGGGCACCGGACCTACGAGGTGAACTTCCGGGCCGCCCTCCACGCCCGCCGGGCCGCCGAGCGCCACAGCACCCCCGACTGGCCGCGCTTCGTGGCCGGCTCGATCGGGCCGACCGGGATGCTGCCCTCCTCCTCCGACCCCCTGCTCTCCAACATCACCCCGGACGCGCTGGAGCGCATCTTCTTCGAGCAGGCGCGCGGGCTCATCGACGGCGGGGTGGACGCCGTGGTGGTGGAGACCCAGCAGGACCTGCTCGAGCTGCGCGCGGCGGTGCTGGCCGTCGACGCCTACCGCAAGGAGTCCCTGAAGGACGTCTTCCTCATCGCCCAGCCCACCCTCATCGACGCCAACGGCCGCATGCTCCTCGGCACCGATATCGGGGCCGCGCTGGCGGCGATGGAGCGGCTGCCGCTCGACGCCATCGGTCTCAACTGCTCGACCGGGCCCGCCGAGATGCGGGAGAGCGTGCGCTACCTCGGGGAGCGCTGCAGCCATTACCTCTCCTGCCTGCCCAACGCGGGCATGCCCGAGAACGAGAACGGCCAGGCCGTCTACAAGCTGTCGCCCGAGGCGCTCGCCGACGCGCTCGCCGAGTTCGTGCGCGACTTCGGGGTGGACATCGTGGGCGGCTGCTGCGGCACCACCCCCCGCCACCTGGCGCTGGTGGCCGAGCGGATGCGCGCCCAGAAGGCGGAGCGGCGCCGGCGGCCGCGGGCGGCGGCCGAGCTCGCCTCGGCCATGAAGGCGGTGCCCCTCGACCAGGACCCCCGCCCGCTGGTGGTGGGCGAGCGCGTGAACGCCCAGGGGTCGCGCAAGGTGAAGGAGCTGCTCCTCGCCGACGACTACGCCGGCATCCTGCGCATCGCGCGCCAGCAGGTGGAGGGCGGGGCCCACGTGCTCGACGTCTGCGTGGCCCTGAACGAGCGGGAGGACGAGGCCGCCCAGATGCGGACGCTCGTGAAGCTCCTCGCCCAGAGCGTCGACGCCCCCTTGATGATCGACTCCACCGAGGCCGACGTCATCGAGGCCGCGCTGAAGACCCACCCCGGCCGCTGCATCGTCAACTCGGTGAACCTGGAGAAGTCCGGCGAGCGGGTGCAGAAGGTCCTGCCGCTCGTGCGCCGCTACGGCGCGGCGGTGGTCGCCATGACCATCGACGAGAAGGGGATGGCCCACACCGCCGAGCGCAAGGCCGAGGTGGCGCGGCGCCTGGTCGCCATCGCCGCCGAGTACGGGATAGCCCCCACGAGCCTCGTCTTCGACCCGCTCACCTTCACCCTCGCCACCGGGGGGGCGGAGTACCGCAGAAGCGCCCTCGAGACCCTGGAGGGGATAAGGCGCATCAAGCGCGAGAACCCCGGCGTCTTCACCTGCCTGGGGGTCTCCAACGTGAGCTTCGGCCTCTCCCGGCCGGCCCGCGAGGCGGTGAACTCGGTCTTCCTCTACCACGCCGTCAAGGCCGGGCTCGACCTCGCCATCGTGAACCCCAAGGACATCCGCGGCTACCAGGAGATCCCGGCCGAGGAGCGCGAGCTCGCCGAGGACCTCATCCTCGACCGGCGCGAGGACGCTCTCTCGCGGCTCATCGCCCATTTCGCCGGACTCTCGAGCGCCGCCGAGAAGCCCGCCGAGGACCTCTTCGCCGGCAAGGGACCCGAGGAGCGCATCCACCTCCAGATCCTGCACCGACGGCCGGAGGGCATCGAGGCCCTCATCGACCTCGCGCTCGCGCACCTCCCGCCGGTGGAGGTCCTGAACGCGGTGCTCCTGCCGGCCATGAAGGACGTGGGCGACCGCTTCGGCGCCGGCGAGCTCATCCTACCCTTCGTGCTGCAGTCGGCCGAGGTGATGAAGCGGGCGGTGGCTCACCTCGAGAAGTTCCTCGACCGGGTGGAGGGCACGAAGAAGGGCAAGGTGGTGCTGGCCACCGTCTACGGCGACGTGCACGACATCGGCAAGAACCTCGTCAAGACCATCCTCGCCAACAACGGCTACGAGGTCTTCGACCTCGGCAAGCAGGTGCCGGTGGCCACCATCATCGAGAAGGCGGTCGAGGTGGACGCCGACGCCATCGGACTGTCGGCCCTGCTCGTCTCGACCTCCAAGCAGATGCCCTACTGCGTGCAGGAGCTGGCCCGGCGCAACCTCAGCTTCCCGGTGATCATCGGCGGCGCCGCCATCAACCGCAAGTACGGCTACCGCTCGCTCTTCCTGGAGGATCGCTCGCCCTACCCGGGCGGCGTCTTCTACGCCCGCGACGCCTTCGAGGGCCTCAAGATCGTGGAACAGCTCGGCGACCGAGAGCGGCGGGAGGCCCTGCGGTCGGAGGTGCTCGCCAAGGCGCTCGCCCAGCGCGACGCGCCCCTCGCCCCGGTCCCCGAGCCCGGAAAGGGCGCGCGCAGCCTGGTGAAGAAGGTGGCGAAGCCCCCGGCGCCACCGTTCTGGGGCCTCCGGGCGGTCCCGGCCGGCGAGGTGAAGCTCGCCGCCGTCTGGCCCCACCTCGACCTCATCGAGCTCTTCAAGCTGCAATGGGGGGTGCGCACCAAGGACAAGGCCGAGTACGAGCGGCTGGTGCGGGAGGAGTTCGGGCCGAAGCTCGAGACCCTCAAGGCCGAGGCGGCTGCGCAGGGCTGGCTCACCCCCCGCGTGGTCTACGGTTACTTCCCCTGCCACGCCGAGGGGAACGACCTCGTGGTGCTCGACCCGGAGCACCGGAAGGCGCCGCTCTCCCGGCTCAGCTTCCCGCGCCAGCCCGACGAGCGCCACCTGTGCCTCGCCGACTACTTCGGCGAGGAGCCGGGCTCGGACGTGGTGGCCTTCCAGGTGGTGACGGTCGGGCCGGAAGCCTCCCGCCTCGCCGAGCGGTGGCAGGAGGCGGGCGAGTACAGCCGGGCCCTCTACCTGCACGGGCTGGCGGTGGAGACCGCCGAGGCCCTCGCCGAGTACTGGCACCGCGTGGTGCGCCAGGAGCTTGGGATCCCGCCCGAGCAGGGCAAGCGTTACTCGCCCGGCTACCCGGCCTGGCCCGAGCTCGTCGACCAGCGGCAGATCTTCAAGCTGCTCGACCCCCAGCACCACATCGGCGTCTCGCTCACCGCCGCCGACCAGATGGTGCCCGAGCAGTCGACCTCGGCCATCGTGGTGCACCACCCGGAGGCCATCTACTACACGGTCCACGGGACCGGGATGGCGACCGCGAGCTAAGAGGGGACCCCGCGCCGCAGGGCGGGAGGCCGGCGAGGGGACTCCCCGGGCAGGCTCCCGCGGGGGAGGGCCTCCTTCTCCACAGCCCATCCACCGCGGCCCGACCTCGAAATCGCAAGCCCGTTCCCCTGGAATAACGACATCATCCACCGGCTCCTCCACAGCCGGCGTCCGACCTCGAGGCTAGGATGCGGGGCCTCCATGAGCACGCCAGAACTCGCCCGCCGCAGCGGTGCCCTGCCGGCCTTGCAGGTCCGTATGCCCCGCGAGCTGCCCCACAACCTGGAAGCCGAGCAGGCGGTGCTGGGGGCGATCCTCATCGAGGAGACCGCCTTCGACCTCGTGGCCGACCGGCTGCGGGCCGAGGACTTCTACCTGCACGCGCACCAGCTCGTGTTCCAGGCCTGCAGCGACCTCGCGCAGGAGAAGCAGGTCATCGACCCGGTCCTCCTGCACCAGCGCCTCGAGGCCAAGGGCCTGCTCGGCGGGGCCGTACCGTCCGACCTGCCCTTCGCCCTCGCCAAGGGGCTCGGCACCGCCGCCAACGTCCGCCACTACGCCAGCATCGTGGCCGAGCTCGCCCGGGTGCGCCGCGTGCAGCTCGTGGCCCAGGCGGTCCTGAACCGCGGCTACGAGGCCGGGGCGAGCGTGCAGGAGTTCCTCGAGACCGCCCAGCAGGACATCTTCGCGGCCGCCCAGGGCCGCAGCTCCGACACCCTCCGGCTCATCCACGAGCCGATGGTGAAGGCCATCCACAGCCTCGACGCCATCCAGGCCCGGGTCCGGGCCGGGGAGAGCACCATCACCGGGGTGCCCACCGGCCTGCAGGCCCTCGACCAGAAGCTGCTCGGCCTGCAGCCCGGGGCGCTCATCGTGCTCGCGGCCAGGCCCTCGGTCGGCAAGACCGCCCTCGCCCTCAACATCGGCACCCACGCCGCGGTGAAGGCGCACAAGCAGGTGGCCATCTTCTCGCTCGAGATGCCCTCCGAACAGCTCGCCATGCGCATCCTGGCCGCCGAGGCCCGGCTCGACTTCTGGCGGCTCTCCCAGGGCCTCCTCAACCCGAGCGACTGGGACCGCATCATGAGCCACGGCGACCGCATCGGGGCCTCCCGCATCTGGCTGGACGACAACTTCATGCTCTCCCCGGTCGAGCTGCGCGCCAAGTGCCGCAAGATCAAGCGCGAGGGGGGCCTGGACCTGGTGGTGGTGGACTACCTCCAGCTCATGAACGCCCCCGGCGCCCAGTCGCGCGAGCAGGAGATCGCCATCATCAGCCGCTCCCTGAAGAGCCTGGCCAAGGAGCTCGACATCCCCATCCTGGCCCTCTCCCAGCTCAACCGCGGCGTGGAGAAGCGCAAGGGCGAGGCCCCCATGCTCTCCGACCTGCGCGAGTCGGGCGCCATCGAGCAGGACGCCGACGTGGTCATGTTCCTGCACCGCCCGGACGAGAAGGAGGGTGGCGAGGGCTCACAGCAGCGGGTCGACGTCCAGGAGATCGAGCTCCACATCGCGAAGCAGCGCCAGGGGCCGACCGGCGTCGTCGACCTCGTCTTCTTCAAGACCAACACCTTCTTCGCCGAGAAGCAGCGCGGTGCCTCCGACTGAGCTTGGACCCGCCTAGCCGGCTCTCGCCTCGGCGTCGAGGTAGCGCTCGACGAGGCGCTTCGCGCCGCGCACCGCCTCCTCGAGCGGCGCCCCCTGCGCGATGAGGCCGGCGATGGCGCTCGCCAGCCGGCAGCCGGTCCCGCGCGCGGTCCCCGGCCGGCGGCGCCCGGGGAAGCGGCGCACCCTGGCGCCCTCCACGAGGAGGTCCACCGGCGCGCCCCGCCGGTGGCCGCCCTTCACCAGCACGGCTTCACAGGGGAGCGCCCTCGCCGCCTCCACCGCGTCGTCGTCGCCCGAGAGGCTGCCGGGCGCCGCGCCCGCCAGCGCCTCCAGCTCCGGCCAGTTGGGGGTCGCGAGCCTGGCTGAACCGAGGAGCGGCCCGAGGGCGGCCCCGGGGGGCGTCCCGGCTGCCCGCCGCAGCAGGCTCAGCCCGGAGCTCGCCCACAGCACCGGATCCACCACCAACGGGATGCCCGCGAGCGGCCCTCGGCACAGCGCGGCGAGCGCCCTCGCGAGCTCGAGGGTGCCGAGCATGCCGGTCTTGAGCGCCGCCGGCCGATCGGGGCGGCCGCGGAGGAGCCCCTCCACCTGGCGCACGAGGAACCGCCGCGGCACGGGCTCGAAGCCGAAGGCGCCGAGCGGGCCCTGGACGGTGAGCGCGGTGGCGACCGCCTGGGCGCGGGCGCCCACCGCCCGCAGCGCCTCCGCGTCGGCGAGGAGCCCGGCCCCGCCGGTGGGGTCGAAGCCCGCGGCCACCAGCACCCAGGGCTCTCGGCGACGGCGGGGGCTCAACGGCGCAGGTCCTCGGCCGCCTGGACGAGCCCGCGCCAGATCCCGGCCTCGCGCGGGTCGTGGGCCAGCGCGCGCTCCGGGTGCCACTGCACCCCGAGGGCGAAGGGGAGATCGGGGAGCTCGATGGCCTCTACCACCCCGTCCTTGGCGCGCGCCGAGACGAGGACGCCCGCGCCGGCCGTGCGCACCGCCTGGTGGTGGGTGGAGTTCACGAGGAGCTCGAGCGGGCCGACGAGCCGCGCCAAGAGCGAGTCGCGCACGATCTCGACCGGGTGGCTCGGCCGGTCCCTGGGCGGGCCCTGGACGTGGGAACCGAGCCCGAGCTCCTCGCCGAGGTCCTGGTGGAGGGTCCCGCCACGCACCACGTTCATGAGCTGCATGCCGTTGCAGATGCCGAGGAGCGGGATGCGCCCGGCCAGCGCCGCCTCGCAGAGCGCCCACTCGAAGGCGGTCCGTCCAGCCTTCTCCGCCCCGCAGCAAGGCCGGCGCGCCTCGCCGTAGAGCTCGGGGCCGATGTCGAAGTCCCCTCCGGTGAGGACGATGCCCTGGCAGAGGGCCAGGTAGGCCCCGGCCGCCTCGGCGTCCCCGTAGGCGATGGGCACCGGCAGGCCCCCCGCCTCGAGCACCGCCGCCGCGTAGGCGCGGGCGAGCCGGTAGGTCTGGGCGGCCTCGTCGAGGTCGAGGGTGAGACCGATGCACGGGCGCCTCATGGATGGCCTCCTGGAAGGCGGCCCCGGGCCCTCGGGGCCGAGGCCGCCGAACGAGTCCCCCCTGGCCTTGGAGGGCGGTCGACCGGCGCTTTCCGCCCGCCGTGCCGGCGAGATCCGGGGCCGGCCCCGGGCTCGTCGCTAACACGCGCTTGACGCGACGGCAAGCGCGCGCATATTTTCCCGGCCCTTTCCTTGCATCACAAGGTGACCATGCCGGACGACCTCGAACGAAAGCTCGTCGACAAGCGGGTGGTGAACCGCTACCTGAAGAAGAACCTGGTCGACGAGAAGGACTACGAGAAGTACCTGAGATCGCTCCCCGATCTCAGCGAGCAGGCGGTGCCCATCGAGTCCGACCTCGACGCCGACCTCTCCGATCCGCCCGCCCCTCCCGCCCCCGAGCCGAACGGAGCGCCGAAGGAGGGGTAGCCTTGCGCGCGAGCCACCTGCTCGCAGCGGGGCTCCTGGCGCTCCACACCACCGCGCACGCCGGCGTCCTGCCGAGCGCGCCGCCGACCAACCTGGCCGCGCGGCGCACCCCGGTGGTCTCGGCGGTGGAGAAGGTCCGCGCCGCGGTGGTGAACGTCGCCGCCGAGGAGCTGGTTCGGATGCGGGTGCCGTCCGGCGGGGGCGACTCGATGGCCGAGCTGCTCTTCGGGGACCTGTTCGAGCAGCCGCGCTATCGCAAGGGCTACCAGGTCACCTCGCTCGGCTCGGGCGTGATCGTCTCCCCGGAGGGGTACGTCCTCACCAACAACCACGTGGTGGAGCGCGGCGCCCGGTTCCGGGTGGGGCTGCTCGACGGCAGGGAACTGCTCGCCAAGGTGGTGGGCACCGACCCCTCCTCGGACCTGGCGGTGCTGAAGCTCGACGCCCAGGAGCGGCTGCCCTTCGTCCCGGTGGGGCGCTCCGACGACCTGATGATCGGCGAGACGGTGATCGCCATCGGTAACCCCTTCGGCCTTTCGCACACGGTCACCACCGGCGTGGTCTCCGCGGTCCACCGCAACTTCAAGGCCGAGGA
>DATJVF010000297.1:0-6718 GCA_035501995.1 Anaeromyxobacteraceae bacterium | reverse complement strand
TACGCCGAGCAAGACGGTCCGACCCCTCCAGCGATCCCCATGAGCGCTGGAGGAGCAGGCCTGAGCGCGCGTGGCTCGAAGGTGGCCCGAAAACGAAGACGCGGACGCAGCCGTAGAGGCTAAGTCCGCGTCTTTATTGGTTGCGGGGGCAGGATTTGAACCTGCGACCTTCGGGTTATGAGCCCGACGAGCTACCTGGCTGCTCCACCCCGCGTCAGCTTGGTGGGAGCGGGGTTTTACGCTCCAGGCCCCCAACGGTCAAGGCTTTTTTCGTCGCGCAGCACCGCCGTGGGCCTTCGGATACAGATGCGCGTTTCGATACCCAGATCAGCCAGCGCGCCGCTCGGTCGTCTCACCCCTTCCTGAGGAACAAGCCCGGGATGACGAACAGGCCGGCGATGGACACCATGGTTGCCCCCGTCGGAAGCTGCCAGAACCAGGAGGTGAGGTACCCCCCCGCCGCGGCAACGACTCCGATGACCGCTGCCACCACGAAGGCCCGTCGGAGGTGCCCCACGAGGAGCAAGGCAGCGGCGGCGGGAATGGTGAGGAAGGCGAACACCGGCAAGGCACCGAGCGCCCGAGCGGACACCGGGATTGCGAGGCCGAGGGTCAGGAAGAGCAGCCCGTTCCAGAGCCGGGTGTCGAAGCCGAGCGCAGCGGCCGTCTCGCCGTCGAAGGAGACGAAGACGAGCTCCTTGGCGAAGAAGGCGTGCACCGCGGCGCACACCACCGCCACCAGCGCCAGCACCACGAGGTCCGACACCGGCACCGCCACCGCATTGCCGAAGACCATGGCATTGAGGTCGTGGGCCGCATGCACGAGCCGGTTGGCGCCGAGGACAACCAGCGCGCCGGCGAGGACGTAGCACATACCCACGCTCGCCTCGCCGGGCAGGCGCCGTCCGTGGAGCGCCATGCCGAGCGCAAGCGCACCCGCCACCGAGAAAGCCAAGGCCACCGCGAGCTGGACGCCCGCGTGCTCGGCCTCGACGCCCATGGTCTCTTCCAGGATGAGCGCGACGATGATCCCGAGGGTGGAGAGCTGCGTCAGCGCCGCCGACACGAACACCGTGCGCCGCAGCACCACGTAGATCCCGAGGAAGCCGCAGAGCGCTCCCGCCACGATCGAGGCGATGAGAGGCTCGCGCCAGATGTCGCGCGCGGCGAGGAAATCCTGCCAGCCACTCATGCGGTGCCTCCGGGTTCGGGGTAGACGAAGCGGCGCCCGTTCTCCTCCCGGACGTTCACCCGGCGGCCATACAGCTCGCCGAGCGCGTCCGGCGTGACCATCGACTCGAGGCTACCCACGTGGAAGAGCTGCCGGTCCTTGTCCACGAAGGCCAGCCGCGAGGCGTAGTTGGCCACCGCCTCGAGGCGATGCGAAACCATCACCACCGCGAGCCCTCCGGCCCGGTGCAGCTCTCGCAAGACGTCCATGGCATCGAGCTCGGCCGGCGGATCCATGCCGCTTGTCGGCTCGTCGAGGGCGAGCAGCTCGGGCTCCGAGGCGAGGGCCCGCGCGATCAGGGTGCGCTGTCGCTGTCCGCCCGACAGGGTGCGGAAGGAGCGCGGGGCGAGATCGGCGATCCCGACGCGATCGAGCGCCGTGGTGACCGCCGCCCGGTCGACGCCCTTCGGGCGCCGACCGCGCGCGATGAGCCGGTAGCGGCCCATGATAGCGACCTCGGCCACCGTGAGCGGCCAGAAGGCGTCGACGTGATCGCGCTGCGGGACGTAGCCGATGCGGAGCGGCGCATTCTGGACGCGGCGTCCGCTCAGCACCGGCTGTACGCCGAGCAGGGCACGCAGCAGGGTGGTCTTGCCGCCGCCGTTCGGGCCCACGATGGCGAGGAAGTCACCGGTCGCGACGTTGAGCGAGATCCCGCGCAGGAACGGCGACCCGTACCCGATGGCGGCGTCCTCGACCGCCACCAGGGTGGAGGGCGCGGATGGGCTCATTGCAGGGCTCCTGTCACGAGCTTCACGAGGGTCGTCATGTAGCTGAACCAGTCGGCTGGCTCGAGCGCGCCGCGCTCGTCCTTGCTGCCCCCCACGTCGCCGGGGATGGACACCACCCGAGCGCCGCTGTGGCCCGCCACCACGTCCGCGGAGCGCCGGTCGTAGTAGCTCTCGACCAGGATCGCCTTCACGCCCTCGGCCTTGACAGTGCCCACGAGCTCAGCGAGGTGGCTGGGCGGCGGGGGCACGCCGGGCTTGGGCTCCAGGTAGCCCGTGGCCCGAAGGCCGGCCCAGTCGAGGAAGTAGGTGAGCGAGTTGTGGTGGGCCACCACCCGGCGACCCTGGAAGGGGGCGAGGGCCGCCCGCCAGCCAGTCTCGGCGGCCGTGAGCCTCTCCTCGAAGCTGGTGAGCCGGGCCCGGTAGATCTCCTTCCCGGTCGGATCGAGCTCGCAGAGCCTGGCGGCGATGGCGGCGGCCACCCTCCCCACCCGCCGCGGGTCGCTCATGAAGTGCGGGTTGCCTGCCGGGTGGAGGTCGCCCTGGCTGCGGTCCACTGGCCCGGACGGGAGCTCCATCACCTCGACGGCGCTGGCGGCGATGAGCCGACGCCTACCTCCCGGCTGGATGTCCGGGTTGCGGGACTGGTTGACGAGGGGCGGCAGCCACCCGATCTCGAGTTCCAACCCTACGTCGACCAGAAGGTCGGCCTGGCGCAGCTGGACCGCCAGAGTGGGGTTCGCCTCCACGAAGTGCGGATCCTGGATGCCGCGCGATAGGCTCGTCACCTCGACGCGGTCGCCGCCCAGCTCCCGGGCGAGGGCGGCGAGCCCCTCGGTGGTGGTCACGACCCGCAGCGCCGCTGCCGGCGTGGACCGAGGGCCGAGGAGCAGGAGGGCCGCGACGAGGAAGTGGGCCTTCACGTGTCACCTCGCGACTAGAAGGGATGCGCCCCGTGGGCGCCGATGATGAACTCGAGGTGCAGGAGCGCCTCGAGGCCGTCGAGGCCGCCTGGCAGCCGGTCGTAGGACACCTGGAGCCGAAGGCGCTCGAATTCGCTCGGCAGCCAGCTCGCGAGCGCCGACACCCGGTTCTCGGGCCCACCGGAGGGGGCCGGCGCCCGCTCGTACCGGGCGCCGTACTCGAAGAACGGCCCGTCCCGGTAGACCGCCTGCGCGTAGCCGCCCCAGGCCGTGCCGGGCGCCTCGGGCCCGGTCGGCCCTCCGGCGGCCTCGAAGCCGTTCAGCTGGCGGAGGAGAGCCTCACCTTGCAGGGCAAGGTACGAGCGCGACGAGGGCGGCCGGAGCTTCAGGAAGACGTCGGTGCCGAGGACATCGCGCGAGGCGTTCACCCCCGCCTCGGAGATGTGGGCCGCCGAGAACCCGACCCCGAGGGCGCCCGCCTCGCCGACGTCGAAGAACTGGAGCAGCCGGGCGAGCCCGGCCGGGTGGTCCTCGGTGTCGAACGCGGGCGCCACCGCCTGGTAGGCGAGGTGGAGCTCGGCGAACCAGGGGGTGGGGGCGAGCCACGAGACGTCGAGGCCGGGGCCGCGCAGGCCATCCACCGCCAGGAGCCGCGCCAGGGCGAGGGGGCGGTCGACGAAATCCCACACGTGGCCATGCTGCTGGTTGATGCGGCCGAAGGGCGCGTAGAGTTCGCCGGCCCTCACCTGGAGGCTGGCCGGCAGGCGCAGGGAGGTGATGTAGGCTTCCTCCACCCCTGCCCCGTCGGGGGAGAAGGTGAGGAAGATGTCGGCCCGGACGTACGGATCCACCACCGCCTGCAGCCCGACCTCGAGCTCCTGGAAGATGGGCTCGAGGGTGTGGGCTGGCGCGAAGGGATCGCCGCGCGGCGAGAGGGTCGCCACGTCGAGGTGGTTCCAGGCGAGCGCGGCGCTCCCGATCGCCGAGATGTCCGGCAGGAGAAGGAGGCGCGCGAACGGGTTCCCACCCGTCTGCGCCTGGGCGGCACCGGCCGCGGGCGCGGGGCTCGAGGGCTGCGGCACCGCGGCGGCCCCTCCTGCCGGGGCCCCGAGCTCCTTGGCGATCTCCTCCTCGAGCTTCTTCTGCTCGTCGGCGGACGCACCCCCCTGCGCGGGGGCGGCCGCATCGGCGGACGCGGGCGCCGGGGCGGCGGCGAGCAGGCTCGCCAGGACAAGGGAAACCATGGGTGAATACACCTCGGCGCGCGCCTGCGCGCTCCAACGGGCCGACGGCCAACTAAAATGGGGGGAATCCGCTAAACGCGCGGAGGGGATTGACCGGGAACGGCGCCGAGCGGCGCACCCACCCCGCGCAGCTCGGGAGGCGGGAGCACCACCGCGCTCTCGACCCTGGGGAGGGGCGCGAGGTCGGGGGTGGCGCTCGTGGCCGGGTCGCTGCTCGCGACGACGCACGCCACGCAGGTGTGACGCCCGAGCGGGCCCTCGTGCACGTGCGGGGCGATCCCCGTCGCGAGGACGAGGAGCACCAGCGCGGTCGCGAGGACGGTGCGCACGCGCCGAGTGTTAACGGTGGGGGCCGGCCTGTCAAGCGAGCCGCCCCGGGGAACCCACCCAGCCGACCTACACTCGCTCGGGCCCCGTGGCGGTAGCGCCTCCCCGGGGCCCGCCGACCACCCCGGTCGCCGCGAGCTCCTGCACCTCGCGCAGGGTGAAGCCAGCTTCCCGGAGCACGAGGGTGGTGTCGGCGCCGAGTTCGGGAGCCGGGCGGGCGGCGAGCCGCCGGCCGCCCAGGCGGACTGGGGTGGACGGAGCGCTGAGGCTCCGCTCCCCCGCCGCCGTCGGCACCTCGAGGAAGGCCCGGCGCGCTCGGAGCTGCGGGTCGTCCGCGAGCTCCTCGCTCTCCAGGACCGGGGTGAGGCACAGGTCGCGCTCGCGGCCGAGCCTCGCCCATGCGTCGCGGGTGCGGGTCGCGAAGAGCGCCTCGAGGTCCGGCACCGGCCCCCGCCCTCCATCCTCGAACTGGCGCGGCGCGAGATCGGGGCGCCCGGTGGCCTGGCAGAAGCGTGCGAAGAACTGGGGCTCGAGCGCCCCCAGGGCGACGAAGCGGCCGTCTCGCGTCCGGTAGGGCCGGTAGCAGGCAGCGGCACCGAGCAGGCTCTCGCGCCCGCGGCGCAGCGGCGTGCCGCGGGCGCCGGACATCGCGAGCTGCATACCCATCATGGAGAGGACGCCCTCGGTCATCGCGACGTCGACGAGGCCCCCCTGGCCGCTCAGGGACCGGCGGTGCAGCGCGGCCAGGATCCCGGCCACCGCGACCCAGGCCCCGCCGGCGAGGTCGGCCGTCTGCACGCCGAACGGGACCGGCGCCTCCTCGGGCCCGTTCAGCGCCAGCGCGCCCGCGAGGGCGCAGTAGTTGATGTCGTGGCCGGCGAGGCCGCGGTAGGGGCCGGTCTGGCCGTAGCCGGTGATGGCGCAGACGATGAGGCGCCGGTTCCAGGAGAGGAGCGCCTCGTGGCTCGCCCCGAGGCGCTTCAGCACGCCGGGACGGAAGGACTCCACGAGCACGTCCGCCCAGCGCGCGAGCCGGCGGAGGACGGCCACCCCGCCCCGCGCCTTGAGGTCGAGGACCAGGGAGCGCTTGTTACGGTTGAGGGCGTGGAAGGCGCCCGACCGGTGGTCAAGGAGGGGCGGGAGGGTGCGCAGGTAGTCGCCGCCCGGCCCCTCGACCTTCACCACCTCGGCCCCGAGGTCGGCGAGGACCAGGGTGGCGAAGGGTCCCGGCAGGAGGCGCGAGAGGTCGAGCACGCGCAGGCCAGCCAGGGCCGGCCTCCTGGCGGCCGTCGCGCTCCGGCCAGGGGGTGCGCCGCCCGGGCGCGCCATGGCCCTCCCGGAGGGCGCGACTCGCCCGATCTTCGCCCGCCTCTCGCGGGGAGCGGTGCGCATCGGCCTCGGCAAGCGACTAGGTCAGGATCTGCTGGAGTTTCATGGCGAGCCCCATGTCGCCCTGGATCTTGAGCTTGCCCGACATGAAGGCCATCTGCGGGTTAAGCCGGCCGTTCACGATGTTGAGGAAGTCGGCGTCGGTGCAGCTCACGGTGCACTTGGCCGACGCCGCCGCACCCGAGGTGATGGCGCCGCCGGGCTTGGTGCAGTCGACGGACCACTGGCCGCCGCTCGGGCCGGAGATGTTGAACTGGTAGACGGCGTTGATCTTCTGCACCACGTCGGGCTTGTTCTGCAGCTTCTCCGGCATGTGCTGCTCGAAGATCTCCTTCACGCTCCCGGCCTGGCCCGCCATGGTGTCTCCTCGGAGATTGACTGCAGAATCAACCCTGGAAACTAAGGACCTGGAGCCGGCCTGTCAACCGCGGCGGCCCGGCCCGGGTTCTACCTCGTCCGGTGGATGAGCTCGGTGAGCGCGCCCGCCAGCGCGTCGGGGTCGACGGGCTTCAGGAGCACCTCGTCGACCTCGTGGCCGCGCGCTCTCTCGAGGTCCCCGTGCTCGGAGTAGCCGGTCACGACCACCACCGGCACGCGGGGGGCGATGGCCTTCACCGACCGGGCGAGCTCGAGGCCGCCCGTGCCGGGCAGGCCGAAGTCGGTGAGGATGAGGTCGACCGGCTCCTGGCGGAAGCGCCGCAGCCCTTCCGCCCCGCTCTCGACCGCGGTGACCAGGAACCCGGCGGACTCGAGGACCTCGGCCATGAGCTCGCGGTTGTCGTCGTCGTCCTCGACGAGGAGCACCCGCAGTCGTGCGCCGTCCATCCGGCCTCCGCGGCCCTACTCGACGTAGAAGCTGTCGAGCAGCGCCTGGTA
>DATJVF010000296.1:0-8464 GCA_035501995.1 Anaeromyxobacteraceae bacterium | reverse complement strand
GACTCGCCGAGGCGACCTCCACCCGCACCCGGTCGCCGACCCGGTAGGCGCGCCCGGTCCCGCGCTCCACGAGCGCGTGGAGCCGCGGGTCGAGCGCGAAGCCCTCGCCGAGGTCCTCCACCTTGAGGAGGCCCTCCACCGCGAAGGGCTCCACCTCGACGAACAACCCGAACTCGACCACGCTCGCCACCAGGCCCTGGAAGCGCTCGCCGACCCGGTCCTTCATGAAGAGCGCCGCGTAGAAGGCGGCGATCTCGCGCTCGGTCTGCAGGGCGGCGCGCTCGCGCTCCGAGCAGAGGGTGGCGATCCGCTGGAGCTCCTCGGCGGTGGGCGCCCGCCCCTCGGCCCGGGGGTGCCAGCGCGCCTTCAGGAGGCGGTGCACCATGAGGTCGGGGTAGCGGCGGATGGGCGAGGTGAAGTGCAGGTAGTGCTCGGCACCGAGGCCGTAGTGCCCGATGTTCTCGGCCGCGTAGACCGCCTGCATCATGGCCCGCAGGAGCAGCTGGTTCAGGGCGCGCTTCTGGGCGTGACCCTCGAAGGCCCTGAGCAGGGCCTGCAGCTCCTTCGGCCCGAGCGGTCCCTCCGGCACCTCGAAGCCGTGGGTGCGGGCGAGCTCGCGGAAGGCCGCGAGCTTCTCCTCGTCGGGCAGCCCGTGCACCCGGTAGAGGGTCGGCCAGTCCCGCTCGCCGAACTCGCGCGCCACCGCCTCGTTGGCGGCGAGCATGAGCTCCTCGACGATGCGGTGCGCCCGGTTGCGCGGGCGGCGCTCGATCCCGAGGACTTGCCCGTCCGGGCCGAGCACCACGCGCGACTCGGGGAGGTCGAAGTCGACCGCGCCGCGGCGGGCCCGCATGGCGGTGAGCCTCTCCTGCAGCTCGGCCATCCGCTCGAAGGTCGCGCGGAAGGCCTCCCGCCCGGCTACCCGCTCCCCGCCGAGCACCCGGGCCACCTCGTCGTAAGTGCAGCGCGCCGCGCTCCGCATCACCCCCTCGTAGAGCTCGGCCCCCACCGTCCGGCCGTGGTCGTCGATGCGGAGATCCGCCACCATGCACAGCCGCTCCACGCCGGGATTGAGCGAGCAGATCCCGTTCGAGAGCCGCTCGGGCAGCATGGGGAGCACCTGGGCGGGGAAGTAGACGCTCGTCCCGCGGCGGAGCGCCTCGGCGTCGAGCGCCCCCCCCGGCCGCACGTAGTGGGCGACGTCGGCGATGGCCACCACCGCCCGGAAGCCCCCCTTGCCGCCCCGGCCCTCGACATAGACGGCGTCGTCGAAGTCGCGGGCGTCCTCCCCGTCGATGGTGACGAGGGGGAGCTCGGTGAGGTCGCGGCGGCGGGCCCGCTCCTCCGCGAGCACGTGGTCGGGCGCGCGGGCGGCCTCGGAGAGGACGTCCTCCGGGAAGAGGTCCGAGAAGCCCTTTCGGTAGGCGACCTTCAGGACCTCCACCCGGCTGTCGCCGGGGCGTCCCACCCGCTCCACCACCTCGCCCGAGGGGCGACCCGGGCCGGGGGAGAGGGCCACCTTCACCACCTCCCCGTCGAGGGCGAGGTCCGAGGCGGGCACCGCCACGTACTCCGAGCGCCGCTCGTCCGCCGGGACGACGAAGCTCGAGCGGCCGCGCGCGTGGTAGGTGCCGATGAGCCAACGCTGCCGCCGCTCCACCACCTCCTCGATGCGGCCCATGGTGCGGCCGCGCGGGGCGGGGACCAGGCTCACCCGCACGAGGTCGCCGTCCTCCGCCTTGCCGGCCTCGCCGGGCGGCACGAAGACGTCCTCGCCCTCCCCGCCGAGCGGGGCGACGAAGCCGTACCCGTCCCGGTGGCGGGTGAGCGTCCCCACGAGGCCGCGCCCCTTGGAGAGCGCGGGGAGCGGGCCGCCCCGCAGGCGCGGGGGGGCCGGGGAAGGCGCCGCCACCGGCAGGGCGTAGCGCTTGCCGTCGCGGCGGAGCGTCCCCTCCCGGACGAGCTCGCGGAGCGTGCGCTTCACGGCGGTGCGCAGGCCGGCGTGGAGCTTCGAGCGCTGCATGAGGTCCTTCACCGAGACGGGCTTCCCGGCCGCGGCGCGGAGTTGTTCGAGGAGGCATTCCCGGGGGGTGGGCGTGGAGGCGGTGGGCACGAGGGGCGAGTCTAACCGCCCGGGGCCACCGCTCCACGATTATCTCCCGCCCTCTGGCCCCCGGGGGCCGCCCCCGAGGCCCGCCCGACCTTGACAAGGCCCTCCCCGGCCATCATGAACGGAGGGTGATCGAGCCTTCCGAGGCCCTCGCGCGCATCCTCGCCGCCCTCGCCGACCTTTCCCCGCTCCCCCGGGAGCGGGTCTCCCTCGCCGAGGCTCCCGGCCGCGCCCTCGCCGAGGACCTCGTGGCGCCGCGGCCGCTGCCTCCCTTCGACAGCGCCCAGATGGACGGCTACGCCCTCTGCGCGGCCGACGCGCCCAGGGCCGGGGCGCGCCTCGAGGTGGCCTTCGAGGTCTTCGCCGGGGCGCGCGCGCCCCCGCCCTTGCCCCGCGGCGTGTGCTGCCGGGTGTTCACCGGCGCCCCGGTCCCGAAGGGCGCCGACGCGGTGGAGATGCAGGAGGAGGTGGTCCGCCGCGGAGCCACCGCCCGCTTCCGGCGGGCGGCCGAGCGCGGCCGCTTCGTGCGGCTGGCCGGCTCGGACGTGGCGCAGGGGAAGGTCGTCCTGCACGCCGGCCGGGTGGTCGACCCGGGCGCGGTGGGGATGGCGGCCGCGCTCGGCCGCACCGAGCTCGCGGTGCACCGCCGCCCGCGGGTGGGCCTGCTCGCCACCGGCGACGAGATGGTGCCGGTCGACCGCGCGCCCGAGCCGGGCCAGCTCGTCGACTCGAACAGCCACGCCCTCGCGGCCGCCTGTCTCGAGGCGGGCGCGCTCCCGGTGCTCCTCCCCATCGCCCGCGACGAGCCGGCGGCGCTCCGGGCCGCCATCGCCGCCTGCGAGGGCCTCGACGCCCTCGTCTCGACCGGCGGCGTCTCGGTGGGCCAGAAGGACTTCATGCGGGCGGCGCTGACCGCGGCCGGGACCCGCCTCGTCTTCTGGCGCGTCGCCATGCGCCCGGGCAAGCCCATCGCCTTCGGCCGGCGCGGCCGGACCGCCGTCTTCGGCCTGCCCGGGAACCCCGCCAGCGCGCTCGTCACCTTCGAGCTCTTCGTGCGGCCCGCGCTGCGGAAGCTGGCCGGCCTGCCCGGCCCCGGGCGGGTGATCTGGTCGGCCCGCCTGGCCCACGCGGTGGAGAAGCCGGCCGGGCTCACCCACTACCTGCGGGCCCGCGCCTGGCTCGAAGGGGGGGAGCTCGTGGCCGAGCCCTTGCGCACGCAGGTGAGCGGGGACCTCTCGTCGACGACCGGGTTCGAGGCCATCGTGGTCGTGCCGAGCGAGGTGACTCGGGTCAAGCGCGGGGGTCGCCTCGACGCCATCCTGGTGACCCAGCCGATGGAGCGCTAGCGCGCTCCGCCTTCGCCGGGGGTGCTGGCATACAATGGGTCGCGCTTGGCCCTCCCCTGGGACAGACCCGAGGAGTACGACCATCTGGTGCTGGTGGTGGACGACGATCCGCTCCACCTGGCCTCGATCCGCGAGAAGCTCGAGGCCATCCCGGGGCGGGCCCGCACGGCGTCCCTGGGCGGCACCTACCCGCGCTTCCGCGTGGTCACGGCCGTCGACGGCGTGCAGGCCGAGCGGCGCGCCACGAGCCAGGTGACGGCGGCGGCGGTCGACCTCGTCCTGCCCCGCCAGAGCGGCATACAGCTCATCCAGGCCCTGCGCAGGAAGCGCCCGGACCTGGCCATCTTCGCCTTCACCGCCGCCGCACCGCCCTCCGAGGCGGTGGCGGCCATGATGGCCGGCGCCGACCACTTCATGGAATACCAGGGGGCGGACTACTTCGTGCAGGCCCTCGAGCTCGCCATCGACCGCCGGCGACTCGCCCGCCTCATCGAGCACAACGAGGCCGAGGTGGACGCCGCCCGGGAGCGGCTGAGCCGTTTGGGTGGGTCCCTGGTGGCGCTCCCGGGACTCAGGCCCCCGCACTCGGTCGACGCGGTCCTTCCCTTCCACGAGGCGGCCCGGCGCTACCTCGCCGCCTCCGCCAAGCTGTTTGTCGGAGATCCACGGGGTCTCGCCGAGCGCCTGGGCGTGTCATACTTCGCGCTCAGGCGCCTCTTGAAGCGCTACGGCGTGCCATTTCCGCGCACCGTACGAGGCGGTGCGTCCTTGAAACGCTAGACTTTACCTCCCCCTCTCTGAGTGCTAGATACGCTCCGTGCGGAATCCGCTACGATCTCTTGGCGGAATCCGCCACGGGCGCCGGACTTCAACATCGTCGATGTGAGCTGCGGTCGCGCATCGCGGTCACCAGGAGAGAGACACCATGGCTGCTGGACTCGCCGACAAGTTTGCCGTGAACCTCAAGAGCGAGCGGCTCCGTCGCAAGCTTTCGCAGGAGGCCCTGGCCGCCAAGGCCGGCCTCTCGGTCTCGTACATCTCGATGCTCGAGCGCGGGCAGCGCACCCCGCCCCTCGACACGCTCGAATCGCTCGCCAAGGCGCTCAGCGTCTCCGCCACCTCCCTGCTCTCGTAAGGGACGCGCGCCCTCCCCCGGGGCGGCCTCTTGGAAACGGGCGGCGGCCTCCTCACCGGCCGCCGCTCGAGGGTCGCCGTTCTTTGGAAGGCGCCTCGCGCGGGCAGCGCTCCCAAGCGCGTGCGCCGGCGCCGCTTTTCGCCTATGTTCTCCGGCGCGGAGCGCGCACCCCTTTCGAACGGAGCTGACGAGACATGGCGCGGATAGTCCAGTGTGCAAAGCTCGGCAAGGAGCTGCCGGGCCTCACCTTCAAGCCCTTCAACAACGAGCTCGGAGAGCGCATCTTCGACCAGGTCTCCCAGGAAGCCTGGAAGATGTGGCTCGAGCACTTCAAGATGGTGATGAACGAGTTCCGCCTCTCGCCGGCCGACCCGCGCAGCACCCAGATCCTCTACCAGCAGGCCGAGCAGTTCTTCTTCGGCGAGGGCGCGCAGCTCCCCCCCGACTACCAGCCACCCCCCTCCAAGGGGTAACGGGGCCCCCGCGCCATGCGCGGACCGGGCGAGATCCTCCTCGTCTCGACCTACGAGCTCGGGCACCAGCCCTCCGGCATCACCTTCCCGAAGGCGTTCCTCGAGCGGCAGGGCTTCAGGCCCGCCGCGCTCGACCTCGCCGCCGAGCCCCTGGACCTCGCGCGCCTCGAGAAGGCCCGCCTCATCGCCCTCTCGGTGCCCATGCACACCGCGCTCAGGCTGGCCCTCGCCGCCGTCCCCGCCATCCGGCGGGCGAACGGGCAGGCGAAGCTCGCCTTCCACGGCCTCTACGCCCTCCTCGAGGCCCCGCTCCTGCGGTCGCGCGGGGCCTGCGCCACCCTGGGCGCGGAGTGCGAGGAGGAACTCGTGGCGCTCGCCCTCGCCCTCGAGCGCGGCGAGGACACGACCCCCTTCCTCCGCGTCGGCCGCGCCGGCGCGACCCTCGCCCGCCTGGCCTTCCCCGTCCCGAGCCGGGAGGGGCTGCCCGCGCTCACGAGCTACGCCCGCCTCCTCGGACCGGACGGCGGTGCCCACCTCGCCGGCTACAGCGAGGCCTCGCGCGGCTGCAAGCACCTCTGCCGCCACTGCCCCATCGCCCCCCTCTACCGGGGTCGCTTCTTCGCCATCCCGGTCGAGGTGGTGGAGGAGGACGTGGCACGCCAGGTGGCGAGGGGTGCGCGGCACATCACCTTCGGCGACCCGGACTTCCTGAACGGCCCGCGCCACGCCCTCAGGGTGGCGACCGCGCTCCACCGGCGCTTCTCCGGGGTCACCTTCGACTTCACCGCCAAGATCGAGCACCTACGGAAGGAGGCACGACTCCTCCCCGAGCTCAGGGAGCGCGGGGCGCTCTTCGTCGTCTCGGCCGTCGAGTCGCTCTCCGACCTCGTCCTCGAGAAGCTCGACAAGGGCCACCGCAGGGCCGACGTCTTCGAGGCCTTCGAGGCCTGCCGGCGGGCCGGGCTCGCCCTGCGCCCCTCGCTCGTGCCGTTCACCCCGTGGGCCACCCTCGACGATTACCTCGATCTCCTCGACACCTTCCACCGGGAGGGCTGGCTCGACGCGCTCGACCCGGTCCAGCTCTCGGTGAGGCTCCTCGTCCCGCCCGGATCGCTCCTCCTCGACGACCCCTCCTTCGTCGCAGAAGGCTTCGACGAGGCCGCCCTGAGCTTCTGCTGGCGCCACCCCGATCCGCGGGTCGACCGCCTGCAGGAGAAGGTGGCGGCGCGGGTGGAGGCGGGCAAGGTCAGCGCCGAGCCCCCGGCCGCCACCGTGGCCGCGGTCCGGGCGCTCGCGGAGGCCGCGGCCGGCCGCCCGCACGTGCACGTCTCGCGGCCCGCCGCTCTCGTCTCCCCGGGGCCGCGCCTCAGCGAGTCCTGGTTCTGTTGAAGCGAGCCCACCCGGGAGCAGTTGGCTCCCCTCGCGCAGCGACGGTCAGACGGTGGGTAAGGGGGGGCGGATGTCGATCCGGAGCCGGGCGTGCGCCGCGCGCAGGCTCGCCTCCACCTCGGCCGGCTCCTCGCCGCGCGCGAAGGCGAAGCCGAGGTAGGCGTCGCCTTCCGGCAGGGGCTTCACCTCGCGCCCCTCCGGGACGGTGATGACGACGTCCTCGATGCCCAGGACGGCCCTCGCCGCCTCGAGGCCGCCGACGCCGTGCAGGACGCCGCCCCGCGGGATGGGCAGCATCATCACCCCGGCGGCCCGCCGCTCCCGCGAGAGGCTCGAGCCGGGGAGGCCCATGGCGTGCGCGATCACGAGCTCCTCGAGCGAGAGCCCGGCCCCGAAGCGCAGGGTCCGCGCGCACAGGCCGCCGATGCTCCGGGCGGCCACCTCCAGCACCACCGGGCCGTCCCTCGAGAGCCTGAGCTCGGCGTGGACGGGGCCCTCGCACAGGCCGAGAGCGCGCGCGGCCCGGGCGACGAGGTCCGCGGCCGCCCGCCGCTCGCCCTCGGGGTGCCGCGAGGGCGTGACGTAGATCGTCTCCTCGAAGAACGGCCCGTCGAGAGGGTCCGGCTTGTCGAAGATCGCCAGGACCTCGAGCGCCCCCTCCCGCAGGAGCCCTTCGAGCGCGATCTCGGCGCCCGGCACGAAGCCCTCCACCAGGATCGCCCGGCCCCCGGCCTCGTCCCGGGGCCGGCGCTCGGCCCGCGCCTCCCCGAGGAGGGCCTCGATGCGCCGGAAGGCCGCCAGGAACCCGGCCGGATCGTCGGCGCGGATGACCCCGCGGCTCGCCGACAAGCCGAGCGGCTTCAGGACGCACGGGTACGGGGCCTGCCGGGCGGCCCGCTCTGGACCCTCGGCCAGGGGGTGGAGCGAGAAGGGCGGCACCGGGAGGCCAGCCTCGCGGAGCGCCTGCCGCTGCAGGTGCTTGTTGGCGGCGCGGCGGGTGGCCTCGGGCGGGTTGTGGCGCAGGCCGAGCTCGGCCGCCGCCAGGGCCGCGATGATGGCCGTACCCTCGTCAGTGGGCACGATCCCTCCGATCCTCCGCTCGGCGGCGAGCTCCACCACCCTCCGGGCGGCCCGCTCCGGATGGCGGTAGTCGAGGGAGAGCTCGCCCGCCCGGGCGCCGAAGCGCTCCTCCACGGCGTGGCACAGGTCGCTCCCCACCACGACCGGCACCCCGAGCCGCGCGGCCGCGGCGAGGAAGTCGTCGGTGCGGTAGCTGCTCAGGGGTACGAGGAGGAGGAGGGCGGGTTCCATGCGGCCTTCTACTTAAGCGGGACGGGCTCTCCTCGCGCGCCGGCGAGCGGGCCTCGCCTTCTGGCCTTCGAGCGCCCGCTCGAGGTCGGCGAGGAGGTCGTCGGCGGACTCGAGGCCCACCGAGAGCCGGAGGAGCGTGGGCGGGGCCTCGGGGTCGTGGCGCCGCCTCCACTCGATGAGCGACTCGACCCCGCCGAGGGAGGTCGCGTCGCGGAAGAGCCTGAGGCGCCGCGGGAGGGCGCGGGCCGCTCTCTCGCTCGAGAGCTCGACGGCGAGGACCGCGCCCGGACCGCTCATCTGCCGCCTCGCCAGCGCGTAGCCCGGGTGTGAGCGGAGCGACAGGTGCCAGGTGCGCGCCACCCGCGGCTCGAGCCAGGCGGCGAGGCGGGTAGCGGTCTCGGCCTGCTGCCGCAGGCGCACGTGGAGCGTCCTCACCCCCCGCAGGGCGAGCCACGACTCGAGCGCCCCGGGCACCGCGCCGGCGGTGGCCCGCGCCGCGCGCAGCGCTTCTGCGACGGCCGCGGCCCTCGCGCACAGCACCCCGCACAGCGCGTCGGAGTGGCCGGAGATGAACTTCGTCACCGAGTGCATGACGAGGTCGGCGCCGAGGGCGAGCGGCCGCTGCAGCACCGGGGTGGCAAAGGTGCTATCGACGAGGAGGTGCGCCCCCGCCCGGCGAGCGGCCCGGGCGTGGGCCGCG
>DATJVF010000295.1:0-6323 GCA_035501995.1 Anaeromyxobacteraceae bacterium | reverse complement strand
GGTACTTCTGGAGCAGGCTCTCCATCACGCTCTGGCCCTTGGCCCGGCTGAACTCGGCGGTCTGGCTGACGATGATCTTGACGTTGGACTTCTTCATGACCTCGTCGAACCCGGCCTTGCGATCGGTGGCGGCGGAGGCGCCGGGGGTGCCCTCGAGCTCGATGACCGTGCCCTTGTTCTTGAGCTGGTCGATGATGAACTTGGCCGCCGCGCGCCCGCCCTGGACGTTGTCGGCGCCCACGTGCACCAGCACCTTGTCGGTATTGGCCTTGCGATCGACGGTGGCGACCGGGATGCCGGCCTTGACGGCCGCCTCGATGGCCGGCACCAGGGAGTCGGTGGTCTTGGGCGAGATCAGGATGGCCTGGACCCCCTGCGCCACGAAGTTCTCGACGTCCGCGGCCTGCTTCTCCGAGTTGTCCTGGGCGTCGGCGAACACGATCTTGGCGCCCAGCTTGGCCGCCGCCTGCTCGGCGTCGTTCTTCATGGTGACGAAGAAGGGGAACTGCAGCCCGGGGACCGACATCCCGATCAGAATCGGGCCGCCGGCCGCGGCCACCTGCGTGCCGCCGGCCAGGGCCGAGGCCGGCAGGGCGAGAGCAGCGAAAAGCGCGAGGAGCGACTTCATCATGAGCGTGCCTCCCAAAAGACGCGTGCGATGAGGGTCAGCCACGCCCGCGCCGGGTACGGCGGCGGGCGGCCGGCCTGATGGTTATTTGCTAGGCGACGGGCGCCTGGCGCGTCCCCCCGTGCCGGGGGAGCGGCGCAAGCCACGCGCCCTCCAGGTTCTCGGGTCCGTTCCCCTCCTTTCCACCCGGCCTCGTGGGCGCGGGGCGCCCCTATGCGCGGGGGCCGAAGTGCTTGAGCAAGACCAGGTTGTCCGTGTCGCTGGTGTTCGTCACCTTGAGGCCCTCCTGGGCGGCGCGCGCGGTGACGAAGACCTCGTCCTGGGTGAGCTGGCCGAAGCGGATCAGGGCCGGAGAATCGACGTCCAGCGCGCCGAGCTTGCCCTTGCCCTGGATGACGATGGCCCCGTACGGACCCTCGTCCTTGATGGTCGCCGTCCGGCCGGGCAGGACGGTGAGCTCCTTCGCCGAGAACCAGTCGGACTTGTAGACGATGGCGAGCTCCTCGTACCCCTCGGCGCGCATCTCCTCGAGCGGCTTCACCGGCTTCGGCGGCATGAAGCGGTTCTCGTAGAAGTACGGGTCGGCGTTGAGCTCCCAGTCGAGCAGGCTCACCAGGTAGTCGAGGTCGCCCTGGCGGTTCTTGGGGACGTCCTTGAAGAGGAGCTCCTTCGGAGTATAGGCGTCCCAGACGAGCGACTGGAACATGGCGAAGACGTCCGAGGCCCGCTGCGGCTCGTAGGTGAGCAACGAGCCCGGCGCGTGAAGGATCCCCGGGGGAACGTCCCAGCCCGTCCCCGGCCGGAGGCGATAGGCCCTCGACAGGTCCAGGATCCCGTTGTCGCCGCGGTCCCAGTCGCTCAGGCAGCGCTTGACGTCCTCCTTGGACGTCTTCGGATGCACGCCGAAGAAGGTGTAGGGGAACCACCCGCCGTGGTTGTTGAGCTGCTTCGGGAAGTAGTAGGCCTCGGGCTTCCCCTTCTGGCCCACGTCGGCGGCCCGCTCGTCGGTCTGGTGCACGTGGAACGGCAGCGGCTCCTGGTTGTCGAAGAACTTGCTGTACATCACCCAGCCGCCGTACTTCTTCATGACCGCCGGGCCGAGGACCTCCTGGCCGGCGAGCTGGATGGCGTCCCTGAGGAGCACCTTGGAGGTGCCGCCGTCCTCCAGGTAGATGTAGCTCAGCCCCTCGTCGGGGAGCGTCTCGGGCCCGTTGTCGGCCTTGGTGGTGGAGGCGAACCAGCGTTCGTCGATCCCCCCGCGGTGGGCCCCGAACGCGTAGTAGTCGTTGGGGTGAAGCTTGAGCCGTTTGCCCGGGATGCAGAAGGAACGGGGAACCCAGTTCGGCGCCAGCCGGAGGACGCCCTTGCCCTTGTCGATCGCCGCATCGAACTTCTGTCGTTCGCCTGCCATGACTCGATACCTCCGTGCGCGCTCGCTCGAGCGTCGCCTCGACGGGCGCGGGTTCGTCCCCGAAGCCTACCGCTTTGTCTCTAGGTTGCCAGTGATTTCCGGCCGCAGGCCCCGAACCCGCCGGGAGCGGCGCGGGAAGGGGCCTCCCTTCGGTCCCGGCGAGCCGAGGCGGCCCGATCCGGTGCCCCTGGGGGATTTCACTCGCGGGCAGCGTCGGGGCAGTCCCCCTCGCTCCCCCGGGACCTCGAGCGCTCCGACGACGGCGGCGGCGGGAGGGGCTCGGGGAGCTCCTCCCGGCGAGCGGCCCGACGCCCGGTCGCCCCCGGCGCCTTCCGCTCGCCTGGGCCGGCCCCCCGCTCGGGCCAGGGCCGCCCTCGGCTGGTGGGAGGTCGCGAACGCCCCGGCGAGGTGTTGACTGGAGCCCCGTTCTGGTTGACTCTCCGGCCCCACCCGGAGGGCTCGCACCTCGGGCCCGAGGAGGTGCGCCCTGACCGCAAGGCCCCTCATCGTCGTCGACCCCCTGCCACGCACGCTCGACCTCATCTGCGACGCCGAGACCCGGCGCCGCCTCGAGGCCCTGGGAGAGCTCGTGGTCTCGGAGGACCGGCCCATGCCGGCCGAGCTCCTCGAGCGCTCGCTCCCGACGGCGAGTCTCCTCATCGGCCAGACGGCGATGCCGCGCGAGCGGCTCGATCGCGCGCCTCACCTGAAAGCGATCTTCAACGTCGAGACGAACTTCCTCCCCAACATCGACTACCAGGCCTGCCAGGAGCGGGGCATCTGGGTGCTGAGCCCGACGGCGGCCTTCGCGGCCTCGGTGGCCGAGGCCGGGCTGGCGATGGCCATCGACCTCGCGCGCGGTATCAGCGCGGCCGACCGCGCCTTCCGCGCTGGAAGGGAGCGCTACGGCCTTGCCGGCAACGAGGGCGCCTTCCAGTTCACCGGAGCGCCGGTGGGCCTTTTGGGGTTCGGCGACCTGGGCCGGGCGCTGCGCGCCCTGCTCGTGCCCTTTCGCAATCCGGTGGCGGTGCACGACCCCTGGCTGCCGGACGAGATCCTGCGGGCTCACGACTGCCGGCCGGCCTCGCTCGACGAGGTCCTGAGGACCTCCAAGGTGATCTTCGTGCTGGCCGCGGCGACCACGGCCAACCAGGGCTTCATCGGCCGACGCGAGCTCGGGCTCCTCGCCGACGGCTCGGTGCTCCTGCTCTTGAGCCGCGCGGCGGTGGTGGACTTCCCGGAGCTCGTGCGCGAGGCGAGCTCGGGACGGATCCGGGCGGCCATCGACGTCTTCCCCGAGGAACCGGTCCCCTCCGCTCATCCCGTGCGCGCGCTCGGCGACGGGGTGCTCCTGTCGGCGCACCGCACCGGCGGCATGCCCGAGGCCTTCAAGCTCATCGGGCGCATGACGGTGGCGGACGCCGAGCTCATCCTGCGCGGGTTGCCGCCGCAGCTATGTCGCCGGGCCGATCCCGCCCTGGTGAGCCGTCTGCGCAGCAAGCCGGTGGCGGCGTCGTGACCCGCCCGCCCTGGCCATCGGGTCGGGGCGCGGTCCCTCGGGCCTCTCCCGCGGTGGGTGGCTTTCGCCGACGGGCCCACCTCGCACGGAGCGCCGCCCGCGCCGCGCCGGCCCGTCGCTCCCGGCGCCGCCGGAATATCGGGTGCCCGGGGCGCGCCAAGTGCGCGGAAGGCACCAGGTATAACCTATAGTTATCGCACCTGGCCAATCCTTCGATTGGACCGCAGGGCGCGGCGAGCGCATGCTCCAAGAGCAGTGAGGACCCGGTACGGGAGCTCACGGAAGGGGCAGAGCGATGAACAGCCACGACGAGACACAGCAGGGCGTAGCCGCCGCGCCGGCCGACGCCCCCAAGACGCTCACCGAACTGGGGGTGAACGGGAGCCTGGCCGCCGAGTTCGAGGCCGTGCTGCGGGCCATGGGGAAGACCCAGGGCGACCGCATCCTCGGCTTCACCTTCACGACCAACGACGGCGTGCGCCACTTCCTCCGGACGGGCTCCAACCCCGAGCCGGGCCGCGAGGGCGGCCCGTCCCTGGAGCACGCGGCTTAGCGGGCGCAGCGACTGGGCGGCGCCGTTCGTGCACGCCCTCCCCACGCCCTGCCCTCCCGGCGCCATGGGCTCCCGAGGCCTGGAGCCCGTCACCCTCCGACAGAGCCTTGAGCGCGGCGGCCTGACAGCGGGCCCCCAGACCGGGCGGTGAGCTCCGCCAGGACCGCCGAAGCCAAGCGGCCGCGCGCCACTCCCTGGCCGGTCTTCGGTTCGAGACACCGCGACGGGGACCTCGCGAGGGAGCGCTGCGGCGGCCGCGACGCGGCGGTCCTGGCGCCGCCGGAGCGCGGGTCGCCCACCCGGGGTGGCCTCGAACCCCCCTCGGCGACTCCGCCCGTCGACGCCCGCGAGGCCGGGCATGCCAGGCGCCTTTCCTCGTCCGGCGGCAGCCCGGGACCGTGGCACGGGCGTTGCGTATCCGACTCCAGGGTCGAGGACCCGAAAGGTCGCCCGCATGCTATCGAACCTGGAAAGGCGCTTCACCATCGCCGCGCGCATGTGGGCGGTGGCGGGCATTGCGGGTGTGGTCCTTACTTCACTTTCGGTTTACTCGCTGCACGTGCTCGCGACGCGGGCCGGGGAGGAGCGGCAGGCCAAGATCCGGGCGGCGGTCGAATCCGCCTTCGGCGTGGTCGAGCACTTCGCCGGCCTCGAGCGGGCCGGCCAGCTCACCCGCGCCGAGGCCCAGCGGGCGGCCCTGAACGTCCTCCGCGAGATGCGCTACGAGGGCGTGGAGTACTTCTGGGTGAACGACCTCGCGCCGCGTATGGTGATGCATCCGACCAAGCCGGAGCTCGACGGTCGGGACCTGGTGGACTACGCCGACCCCACCGGCAAGCGGCTGTTCGTCGAGATGGTGCAGGCGGTGCGCTCGGCGCCGGGCGGATGGGCCTTCGTGGACTACCGCTGGCCGAAGCCCGGCCATAGCGAGCCCGTCCGCAAGCGCTCCTTCGTGAAGCTCCACCAGCCCTGGGGCTGGGTGGTCGGCTCGGGGATCTACCTCGACGACCTCGATGCGGCCATGGCCGTCGAGGCGGGCAAGTTCCTCCTCGCCGCCGCCCTCGTGACGCTCCTCCTGGCCGGCGCCGCCTTCGGGGTGGCGAGGAGCGTGCGGCGCGAGGTGGAAGGCATCTGCCGCGAGGCGGGACGGCTCGAGTCGGCGGCGCTCGAGGGCCGCCTCTCCGAGCGGGCGGACGAGGGGGCGGTGAGCCGCGAGTTCTGCGGCATCCTGCGCGGCATCAACCGGACCATGGACGCCTTCGGCGAGCTCCAGAGGCTCTCCGCGGAGTACGTGCGCCTCTTCGCCCGCGGGGAGGTGCCTCCGAGGATCGGCGGGGAGTACCGGGGCGAGTTCGACCTCGTGAAGCGGAACTGGAACGAGCTCATCGAGGTGGTGGAGATGCGCGAGCGCGACATGGAGAGCCTGTTCCAGGCCGCGCTCGACGGGAAGCTCGGGGTGCGGGCCGACGCCGGCCGCTACTCGGGGCTGAACGGCAAGCTCATCGCCTCGGTCAACGCCCTGCTCGACGCCATGGGGAAGCCCATCGACGAGGCGACCGAGGCGCTCGGGCGGCTCTCCGCCCGGGACCTCACCGCGCGCGTGCAGGGGGAACACCGCGGGGAGTTCGCCCGCATGAAGGAGGCCATCAACGCCACCGCGGCGGCCCTCGAGGGCGCCATCGGCGAGGTGTCGGCGGCGTCGGAGGAGGTGTCGAGCGCCTCCTCGCAGATCGGTTCCTCCTCGCAGGCCGTGGCGGCGGGCGCCTCCGAGCAGGCCGCCTCGCTCGAGGAGACGAGCGGCAGCCTCGAGACCATGGCCTCCGCGACCCGGCTCGCCGCCGAGAATGCGCAGCAGGCGAACGCGCTCGCCTCGGCCGCCAAGGGTTCGGCGCGCGCGGGCGCCGAGGTCATGGAGCAGATGAGCGCGGCCATGGGGAAGATCAAGGCGGCGGCGGAGGGCACCTCGGAGATCATCAAGGACATCAACGAGATCGCCTTCCAGACCAACCTGCTCGCCCTCAATGCGGCGGTGGAGGCGGCCCGCGCCGGAGAGGCGGGTCGCGGCTTCGCGGTGGTGGCCGAGGAGGTGAGGTCGCTCGCGCTGCGGAGCAAGGAGGCGGCGAACAAGACCGAGGCCCTCATCCGCGAGTCGGTGAAGCAGGCCGGCGAGGGCGAGAGCACCGCCCGTAACGTCCACGGCAAGCTCGCCGAG
>DATJVF010000294.1:0-5091 GCA_035501995.1 Anaeromyxobacteraceae bacterium | reverse complement strand
GGATCACATCTCGGACGTCGCCACCTCCAACGCCAAGGCCACCGAGCAGGTGCGCAAGGTGACCGCCGAGCAGACCGCGGCGGTGGCCCAGATGGCGAGCGCGGCGCAGGAGCTCTCGAACCTCTCCCTCGAGCTGCAGCTCGTGGTCTCGCGCTTCCGCCTCGGGGCCGGGTGACCGCGGGTGGGGGGCGAAGGCGACGGCGCCGTCGACGGGGCCCCTCGCATGGTGGTGTTCCGGGCCGGCGGGGAATCCTTCGCCCTGCCCTTGCAGGCCGTGCGCGAGGTGGTGGTCCCGCAGCCGCCCTTCGCCCGCGTCCCGCGGGTGCTCCACGGCGTGCGCGGGGCCATGAACCTGCGCGGCCGGGTGGTGGCGGTGGTGGAGCTCGCACCGCTGCTCGGCCTCAAGGACGACCTCATCGGCCCGGCCCAGGGCCACGTGCTCATCCTCGACCGCGACCGGCGCGGGCTCGGACTGCTCGTCGCGGCCGTCCTCGGCGTCGAGCGCCTCGAGAGCCCGGCGGGCGAGCCGCGCGCCCAAGGCTCCCTCACCCGCGGCGTGGTGGCCGACCGGCAAGGCCTGGCGGTCACCCTCCTCGACCCCGACGCCCTCGCCGAACGGGCGGCGGCCCTCTTCCAGCCGGGCGCGTGAGGCCCGGGATCCGCGGGGTCGCGCGGTGTAGGGCAACGGGCGCGGGAGAAAGACCAGGGCCCGCCTTGTTCACGCCGCGGCCAGGGTGGTACGGTTCTTCGAGGTCGAGCCGCCGAGCGGACGTGAAGGAGCGAGAAGCCCATGGCGAAGCGGGTGCTCATCGTCGACGACGCGATCTTCATGCGCAACATGATCAAGGACATCTTCTCGGGGAGCGGCTTCGAGGTGGTGGGGGAAGCGGCCAACGGCCTCGAGGCGGTCGACAAGTACAAGGACCTGAGGCCCGACCTCACCACCATGGACATCGTCATGCCGTTCAAGAGCGGCATCGAGGCCACCCGGGAGATCGTGAAGCACGACCCGAAGGCGGTGGTGGTGATGTGCAGCGCGCTCGGGCAGGAGTCGCTCGTCATGGAGGCCATCGAGGCCGGCGCCAGCGACTTCATCGTGAAGCCCTTCAAGTCCGAGGACGTGCTGGCGGTGGTGAAGAAGGTCCTCGGCGACGGCTAGCCTTCCTCTCCTTTCACCCCCCGCTCCTCCCCGGGCCGAACGGGGGGCCGCGCGCGAGAGCTGGGGCGGGGCCGGTGACGCTCCACCATGACCCTGGAGACCGCTAAATACCTGGCGCTCTTCGTGGCCGAGGCGGGTGACCGCCTCTCCAAGCTGGGCTCGGACCTCGTGAAGCTCGAGGGCGCCGCCCGCCAAAAGGAAGACACCGCCCCCATCGTCGACAGCCTGTTCCGCCACGCCCACAGCGTGAAGGGGATGGCCGCCTCCATGCAGCTCGGCGGGATCGCCACCCTCGCCCACCGGGCCGAGGATCTGGTGGACCTGTTCCGGCGCCGGGCGGCCGCGCCGGACCCCGAGAGCGTCGACGCCCTGCTGGCGGCGGTGGACGCGCTCTCCGCCCTGGTGGCCCGCGCCGAGCGGGGCGAGAACCCGGACCCCGAGCCCGCCCTGGTCGGGCGGCTGCGCGCCGCCGCCGAGCGGGTGCGCGGCGGGGGCGAGAGCGGCGCCGGCGCGCCCGCGATCGCCCCCGGTGCGCCGGGCCCCGAGGTCCCGCGGGCCGACCCGCCCGCCCGCGAGGGCCGCCGCCGGCTCGCCATAGCAGTGGAGGTGGCGCCGAGCTGCCCGGTGCCGGCGGTGCGCGCCTTCCTGGTGGTGAAGAAGCTCGCGCCCTTCGGGCCCCTGGCGCGCTCCTCGCCCCCGGTGCAGGACCTGAAGCTCGGCCAGCTCCCCGGGCGCACCCTGGAGGTGACGGTCGAGACGGCCGCCCCCATCGCCGAGGTCGAGCGGGCGCTCTCCCAGATCAGCGACCTCGCCCGGGTGGCGGTGGAGGTGGAGGGGGTGCCGGCCGAGGACAAGCCCCCCCCGGCGCCGCCCGGGCCGAACGCCGAGGCGCCCGAGGGTGGGCGGACCGTACGCGTACGGGTCGAGCTGCTCGACTCCTTCCTCGACGCGGTGGGCGAGCTCATCCTCGCCACCGCCCGCCTGCGCGAGGTCGGCCGGGCCGTCCCCGAGCCCTACCGCCCTCCGCTCGAGGAGGGGGTCGACCGGCTGCACGCCACCGTCAAGGACCTGCACGACAAGGTGATGGCGGTCCGCATGACCCCGCTGGCGCTCGTCACCGAGCAGCTGCCGCGGGCGGCCCGCGACGTGGCGCGCCGCACCGGCAAGCAGGTGGAGGTCGAGGTGCGCGGGGCCGAGATCGAGATCGACCGCGCCATCCTCGACGAGGTGAGCGACGGGCTGCTCCACGTGCTGCGCAACGCGGTCGACCACGGCCTCGAGGCTCCTCACCTCCGGCTGTTGGCCGGCAAGAAGGCCACCGGGCGCATCACCGTCACCGCCCGGCGCGAGCGCGACCGCGTGCTGCTCGAGATCGCCGACGACGGCAAGGGCATGGACCCGGACCGGCTCCGCTTCTCGGCGGTGGCCATGGGCGCGCTCACCGAGGCCGCCGCCGCCGCGCTCACCGACCGCGAGGCCCTGCTCCTCGCCTGCCTGCCGGGGGTCTCCACCGCCCAGGAGGTGACCGAGCTCTCCGGGCGGGGGGTGGGGATGGACGCCGTGAAGCGCACCGTGGAGGCGCTCGGGGGCGCGCTGGAGGTGGAGAGCCAGCGCGGCTACGGCACCCGCTGGACCCTGCGCCTGCCGCTCACGGTGGCGGTCCAGCCGGTCCTCCTGGTGGACGTGGCGAGCGAGGTGCTCGGGCTCCCCATTGCCAAGGTGCACGGGGCGGCCCAGGTCGAGGTGGAGCGGCTCGACCACAGCGAGGGGAAGCCGGTCCTGCCCTACCACGGCCGGCTCGTGCCGGTGAAGGACCTCGGCCACCTGCTCGGATTCGCCCCGCGCCGCGAGCGGGCGGCGCGCTCGATCGTGCTCGCCGAGGGCGACGGCACGCTGGTGGGGCTGGCGGTGGACGCCCTCCTCGGCCAGCACGAGGCGGTCTTGAAGCCGCTCGTGCGCCCGCTCGACCTCGTCCCCGGTCTCTCGGCCGTGACCGTGCTCGGCAACGGCCGGCCGGTCTTCATCCTCGACGTGCAGCGCCTGGTGGTGGCATGAGCGGCGCGGGCAAGAGGGAGGAGCCACGCCTTCGTCCCCCGCCGGGGCGGCGCGCCCCGGACGCGCCCGCCCTGAGGTCGCGCGACCTCGACGCGCTCCAGGAGGTGGCGAGCATCGGCTGCGGCCAGGCCCTCACCGCCCTCTCCAGCCTCCTCGGGCGGCGCCTCGAGATGGACGTCCCGGAGGCCTGGGTGGAGCCGAGCGCCGGGGCGGTGGCCGAGTTCCTGGGGAGCCTCGGCGAGGACCTGGTGGCGGTGGGCGTGGCCCTGGAGGGGCTGCTGTGCGGGCACCTCATCCTCGCCCTGCCCGGGCGCGACGCCGAGCGGCTGGCCGCCGCGCTCGGCTACCCGGTGCCCGCCGACGGAGCCTGGGGCCCCCTGGCGGAGAGCGCGGTCCTAGAGTCGGGCAACATCGTCGGGAGCGCCTTCGTCTCGGCCATCGCGCGCCTCGTGAACGGCAAGCTCCTGCTCAGCGTGCCGACCCTGGTGCGCGGCGGGGGGCGCGAGTGCCTCGACCGGCTGGTCGACCGCGAGGAGGGGCGGGTCGCGCTCGCCACCCGCTTCCTCGCGCTGGGCGACGAGGTCCTCGAGGGCCTCATCCTGGTCATGCCGGCGCCGGCCACCCTCCTCCCCCTGCTCGCGTCGCTGGACTTCGCGTAGTAAAGGAAGCCTGGATGGACGAGACCAGGCTACGGGCCCTGCTCGCCCGGCTGAGCGCGGGCGAGACCGGCATCGACGAGGTGGTGGCGCGGCTCAAGGGGGCGCCGTTCGAGGAGCTGGGCGAGTTCGCCACCCTCGACACCCACCGCACCCTGCGCGTCGGCATGCCGGAGGTGGTCTTCGCCCAGGGCAAGACCGCCGCCCAGGTGGCGGCCATCGCCCGCCGGCTGTCGCGGAAGGGGCCGCTGCTCGTCACCCGCCTCGACCCGGACAAGGCCGGCCCGGCGCGCCGCGCGGTGCGGGGGGCGGTCTACGATCCCCTCTCGCGCACGCTGCGCCGGGGCCGCATGCGCCTGCCCACCCGCGGGAAGGTGGCGGTCTGCTGCGCCGGGACGAGCGACATCCCGGTCTGCGAGGAGGCGGTGGCGACCCTCGAGGTGATGGGGGTCGAGGCGCTCAAGATCTACGACGTGGGGGTGGCCGGGCTGCACCGGCTGCTCGCCCGGCGCGGCGAATTCGACCGCTGCGTGGCGCTGGTGGTCGCGGCGGGCATGGAGGGCGCGCTCCCCTCGGTGGTGGGGGGCCTCGTCGGCCGGCCGGTGGTGGGGCTGCCCACCAGCGTCGGCTACGGGGCCTCGCTGGGCGGGCTCACCCCGCTCCTCGCCATGCTCAACTCCTGCGCGCCCAACGTGACGGTGGTGAACGTGGACAACGGCTTCGGCGCCGGCTTCGTGGCCGGGCTCATCGCCCGGGAGTGATACGTGGGCACCCTCCTCTTCCTCGAGCCGGTGGGCGGCATCGCCGGCGACATGTTCCTCGCTGCCGCCCTCGACGCCGGCCTCGACCGGACCGCCCTCGAGCGCGCGCTCGCCACCCTCGGGCTCGCCTTCCACCTCGAGGTCGAGCGCGCCGAGGCCGGCGGCATCGCCGGGACCCACCTCACGGTCGTCCCGGAGGGGCCCTCCCCCCGGGCGCGCGGCCTCACCGAGATCCTGGCCCTGGTGCGGGCGAGCGGGCTCGCCCCGCGGGCCAAGGAGGCCTCCCTCGGGCTCTTCGAACGCATCGGCCGCGCCGAGGCCAAGGTGCACGGCATCCCGCTGGAACGGGTCCACTTCCACGAGATCGGGGCGGTCGACTCGCTCGTCGACCTGTGCGGCGCCGCGGTGGCCCTGGACCTCCTCGGTTGGCCGCGGGCGTGGGCGCTCCCGCCCGAGCTCG
>DATJVF010000293.1:0-3446 GCA_035501995.1 Anaeromyxobacteraceae bacterium | reverse complement strand
CTTAGATCCTCACCCATCCGCCCCGCTCGGCCGAGCTCGCCACCGCCTCCAGGACCGACTGCACGGCGGCGCCGTCCTGGAAGTCGGGGTGGCCGCCGCCTCCCTGGCCGGCGAGCGCCGCGAAGAAGGGGTCGGTGAGGCGCCGGTAGGAGAGGAGCCGCCCGGCCTGCTCCTCCCCCTCGAGGCCGGCCGCGAGGTCCGCCGGCAGCGCCAGCGGCACGAGCTCCGGGCGCCCGGGCCGGGCGCACAGCACCCGACCCGCGAAGCTCGGCCCGCCGCCGCCCGGATCCGCCTCGTACACCAGGGTGCCCTCGCGGCCGCACAGCTCCACGCGCTGGTAGTTGCCGCGGCCGGCCACGATCTTGCTCGCGTGGACGAGCGCCTGGGCCCCGCCCTCGAGCTCGGCCAGGAAGGCGCAGTCCTCGTCGGCATCGGCCCGCCCCCCCGGCCGCTCGGGCATGGGCGTCTGCCACTGGCCGCAGACCTGCACGAACTCGCCCACGAAGAAGCGCAGGAGGTCGACGAGGTGGGAGCCCAGGTCGGCGAGGACGCCCGTGCCGGCCTCGGCCCGCCGCATCCGCCAGGTGAGCGGGCGCTCGGGCCTCAGGTGGGAGTCCTTGAGGTAGAAGGCGCTCGCGCGGAAGGGCGTCCCCAGGAACCCCTCGCCGACGAGCCGCTTCACCGCCGCGGCGGCTCCCACCGCCCGGTAGGTGAAGAAGGTGAGGGTCTCGCGGGCGGCCGCCCGGGCCCGGGCCGCCATCTCCCGCGCCTGTGCGAGGTCGAGGGCGAGCGGCTTCTCGCACATCACGTGCAGCCCGGCCTCGAGCGCGGCGAGCGCGATGGGGTGGTGGAGGAGGTTGGGCGTGGCGATGAGGAGCACCTCGAGGTCGGCCCTCCGGATCATCTCCCGCCAGTCGGTGAAGACCTCTCGCACCCCGTGGCGGAGGGCGACGGCGGCGAGGCGCTCCGGGTTGCGGCCACAGAGCGCGGTCACCTCCGCGTCGCCGCGCGACGCGAGCCCCGGCAGGTGCTCGAGCTCCACCCACCAGCTCGTGCCGACCACGCCCACGCGCAAGGCTCGACCCATGTGGAGCGGCTCCTCGCGCGCCCTCGCGCGCAGGGGGCCACTCTACACGAGGGGCGAGCGCGCACAGAGGCGCCCGCGTGGGCCACGGCGGAGCCGCGGCGCCAGCGAAGTCCCCCTTCGCGCCCGGGGCGGCGCCGAGACCAGCACGCGCAGTGTAGGACCCGAGCGCAGGTGAGTGAGTTGCCCGGGGAGGCGAGGTCCGTCGCCTGGTCGCGGGGGAAGGGAGGAGACCGGCCCCGCTCTGACCCCGCCTCGACCCGGGCTCCTGCGAGACTATCCTCGCGGCGTGACGAAACAAGGGCGAGCCGTGCTCCGAGGCGAGGAGCGCGCCGGGGGTCCCTCGCCGGGTTCCGGCCCAAGCGGGGGCACCACCCCGCAGAAGCCATGCGGACCCGGTGAGCCCGCGCGGAGCCCGGCGCACGAGAAGGGCCCATCGCGCCTTCACTTCACCGCGACGAGCGCGCAGTCGTACCTCAAGGAACAGGTTGGCCGCCGCCCTTCCTTGCTCCGCCCGCGGCCGCGCGAAGCTCGCTCGCGCCACGGGTGTCCTCCTTCGCGAGGGGATGAGCTGCCGCCGCACGGACGGGGCGCGCGCCAGCCTCTGACGCTCGAGGGAGCGCCGGGGCCTCGGGGCTCTCGGGAGGTGGGACAGGGCCTATGTGAACGCGAGGCCCGGACAGGGGAGCCTGGCCGGGCCTCGTCAACGTGCTTGATTTACGGTGTATTTTGGTGAGCGCAGAAGGAATCGAACCTTCAACCTATGGATTAAGAGTCCATTGCTCTGCCAGTTGAGCTATGCGCCCGGATCCTTACAGAAGGGCGCGTATCTACAACGGGGGGGCCACGCTGTCAACGGTCACGGCGGCGGAGGCGAGGCCCCTGCGGCGGACCGCCGCGGGGACCGTGAGCCCTCCGGCACCGCTCTCTTCCGCCCTTTAAGCTTGGCGCGCCCGGAGGGAGTCGAACCCCCGACCCGCGGCTTAGAAGGCCGCCGCTCTATCCAGCTGAGCTACGGGCGCACGGTACCTGGCCAAGGCCAGATGGGGTGAGTGAAGGGGCTCGAACCCTTAACCCCCGGATCCACAGTCCAGTGCTCTACCGATTGAGCTACACTCACCGTGTTCTTTTTTCCGCGTCGTTCTGGCGCGCCCGGAGGGAATCGAACCCCCGACCTGCGGCTTCGAAGGCCGACGCTCTATCCAACTGAGCTACGGGCGCCTGTTCTCCCCGTCCTGCACCGGGAGGGGCCGCGTGGCGACCTTTTCCCTGGATGTCAAAGAGTCGGGGCGGCGGGATTTGGACCCGCGACCTCCTGCGCCCAAGGCAGGCGCGCTACCAGGCTGCGCTACGCCCCGAAGTTCGCGGCCGGGCCCGCCCGGCCCAGACCAAGAGGGCTGTAACTAGCCCTCCTGCCCCTTTTTGTCAAAGGCGAGGGCGGAGAGGGCAGCCCGGATCGCGCGGAAGGCCTGCCCGCGGTGGGAGACCTGGTCCTTCTCGGCCGGATCGAGCTCGGCCATGGTGCGCCCGGGCGAGGCGAGGCCCTCGGGGATGAAGAGCGGGTCGTAGCCGAACCCGCCCGTCCCGCGCCGGCCGAAGCCGATGCGGCCGCGGCAGACGCCCTCCACCGCCGCCAGGAGGGTTCCGCTCGGATCGCACAGCGCCAGCACCGCCACGTAGGAGGCCCCCCGCCCCTCCGCCGGGACCCCGGAGAGCGAACGGAGGAGCTTCTCGTTGTTGGCCTCGTCGCGGGCGGCGCGGGCGAGCGGCGCCCCGAGCTCGCCCTCCCCGAGCGCCGAGAGCGCGCAGGCAGGGCTCGAGAGGCCGTCGTCCTCCGACCAGCGGGCCGAGAAGACGCCCGGCGCCCCCCGGAGCGCGTCGACGCACAGCCCGGAGTCGTCGGCGAGCGCGTGGAGCCCGGCGAAGCGCGCGTAGGCCCGGGCCTTCTTCTCGGCGTTCTCCCGGAAGGTGCGCCCGTCCTCGACCACCTCGGGGAGGGCCACCCCGAGCGCGTCGGGCGAGACCACCTCGATGGCCAACCCCGCCACGAGCCGCCCGAGCTCCCGCAGCTTCCCGCCGTTGGTGGTGCCGAAGAGGAGGCGCAGCACGCTAGCCCCGCGGTGCGAGCGCGCGCGCCTGCAGATCCCTCAGGCGGGCGATGCCCCGCAGCGCGGCGTCCACCATGCGATCGAGCTCCTCCCGGCGGAAAGCCTTCCCCTCGGCGGTCCCCTGGACCTCGACGAGCTCGCCCTCCCCGGTCGCCACCACGTTCATGTCGACCTCGGCGGTCGAGTCCTCGTCGTAGTCGAGGTCGAGGTGGACCTCGCCCCCGAGGAGGCCGACCGAGACCGCCGCCACGTGC
>DATJVF010000292.1:0-7755 GCA_035501995.1 Anaeromyxobacteraceae bacterium | reverse complement strand
CGAGGTCCAAGAGCGCCTCGGCCTCGCCGAGGAGCGCCTCCTCGTTCCCGGGGACGGCCTGGCGCGCGGCCCGGAATTCGGCCAGGGCCTCTTGCGGACGGTCGAGCTGGAGGAGCACGGTGGCGAGGCGCATGCGCGACGACCAGGTGGGCGAGCCGTGGATGACGGCGCGCAGGTCGGGCTTCGCGCGGACTGCCAGGACCGCGAGGTAGGCGCGCCGCGCCTCCTCCAGGAGGGCGCGGCGCCCAGGACCTCTCTCCCTCAGGGCCATCCGCTCCAGGGCGAGGCCGCGGAGGAAGCCGAAGTCGCTCTGCAGCCCCTCCCGGGCGATGAGCTGCTCCGCCGTCTGCCGCATCGCATCGAGCTCGCCCGCGCGCCCGAAGGCCAGCGCGCGCGCCACCCCGAGGAGGTGAGCCGAGAGGTGGCGAGGCTGGTGGTCGAGCAGCGCCCATCCGGCCTCGGCTGTGCGGCGAGCCTCCTCGTAGCGTTCCGCCTGGTGGTATTCCATCGCCAGGTACCCGAAGGGCAGGATCGAATCGGGTTCCTCGCGGCAGCGCCGCTCGAGGAGGCGGAGGTTCCGATCCAGCTTGCCGCGCTCCTGCCGCGCGGCCTGCGTCACCCCGAAGTGCACGACGTGGACGTCGAGGAGGGCCACCCGGCCGCCGTGCCGGCCCACCCACTCCTCGACGCTCTCGTGGACGAGGCCCCGGTACGCGAGGTCGGGGGTCCTGCGCATGAGCCTCGGGAGGAGTGATTCCTCGCGGAGCTGGGCTTTCCCGGAGAGGACCTCCTCTAAGCTCGCATCGCTCCGGCTCGCGTCGTGCAGGTGCAGGAGGAAGCAGTCCACCTCCTCGTTCCTCATCGCGCGACGCAGCGCCGCGCCCGACCCGCGGCCCATGCGCTCATCGGCGTCGAGATGCAGCACCCAGTCGCCGGTCGCATGCGCGAGCGCCAGGTTGCGCGGGGCCGAGAAGTCGTCGTCCCACGGGCGGTCGTACACGCGGGCGCCGTGTAGGAGGGCCACCTCCCTCGTGCGGTCCTTGGAGCCGGTGTCGACGAGGATGACCTCGTCGACCTGGCCCTTCACCGAGTCGAGGCAACCGGGGAGCATGCACTCCTCGTCGCGCGCGATCATGCACAGGGAGAGCTTCACGGACGGCCGAGAAGCAACCACGATGCCGCCCGGGCGGGATTCCTCCAACAGGCCCCGCGTGGCGCGGTTCCGTTGGGGAAGAGGCCCCCGGTCGGTCGGCTGACGCCCGGCCGCACCCCGCCCCGTCAGGCCTTTGACGTCGCCTGGTGCTCTGGTCTCCTCGGGCGGGGGGGCGTCGCGGTGCCCCGGCCGGCCCTCACCCCGCCTCCGCCCGCGGTGGCCCTGTCGGCCGCGCACCCCGAGGTGGACCTCCTGCGCACCGAGGCCTCGTCGGACCCGGCGGGTTGGGAGCGCTTCCCAAGGCGGCGGCCACGCCTTCGTCCCCACCCCGGCGCGCGGACCTGCTCGGCCTCCCCCGCCGGGCGGCGATCGAGGTGAACTCCGCGATCATGCCGCGCGGCGCGAGGCCGCGCGAGCGGGTCACCGTGCCGGACCCCGTCCTGCCCTCGGCCGGGTCCGGCCGCGGTGCGCAGCGCGTGGGACGTCCGTCGTGAGCGAGGTCCCGCCGCGGGCGAAACGCACCAGGAACTCCGCGAGCGCCTCCACCTCGCCCGGCGCAAACCACGGCGCGGAGAAGCTCGGCTCGACGTCGCTCACCACCGCGAGGAGGCCCGCGGACGGCGCGCGCGGCAGGCGCCCGACGGCGGAGCGGTGTACGAGGACGCGCGGGAGGCGGGCCTTGCGCAGGCCCTCCGCCAGGACGAGCTCGCAAGGGGGAAGGAACCTCAGCACCGCGGCGAGGTCCTCGGGAGGTGGGCCGAAGTAGGCGAGCTCATGCGGCCCGAAGAGCGCCACCGCCAGCGCCCCCGCTCTCCGCAGGCGCTCGCTGTCCTTGCCCGGGCGGTCGAAGGAGTGCGGGTGCCCGGAGTGCTTGAGCGCCGCCACGGCGAGCCCCCGGCGCACGAGCGCCGGGATGAGCTTCTCGAGGAGCGTCGTCTTCCCCGACCCCGAAGGCCCGCTGACGGCGACGACCGGCGGGGTCCCCCGGGACGACCCCGGACGCGCCTTTCGAGAGGCGCCCGCGGACCTCGGGAGGCGCGTGTCCCCTCCCGGGCGCTCGCGCCGCCGTCGCGGGCGCCCGGCCCGGGCCTGCGCGAGGGTGCGCCGTCCTCCCACCTCGCGCTCCTCGGAGCCCCGCCGAGGAATGGGCCGCTCGCGACCGGGCGGCGAGGGAGGGCCCTCCAACGGGACCGTGGCGCCGGGGACGTCGATCATGGGCGAGGGTCTACCGCACCGCCCGCCGAGGCGCGAGTCGCCGCCGCCTCTCTGCGCGCCGGCCCTTTGGGGAAGATCGCGAATCCTCCCCGTCGCCGACCCCTACCTCTCGGCGCAGCGGGAAAGCCATGGAGCCGCGCTCTCGAGGCGGGAACTGCGCATGCGCAGGCGCCGGTGGTGGAGAGGGGCTCTCGCCTCGCAAACGTTGCGCAGGCCGGGACTTGATCGAGGCCAAAACGCATCCCTTGCAGCTTTTTCTTCACAAAACACGGGCCTAGCACATGCAAATGGACGGCGATCAAGCAGGAGCCCCAGAAGACGGAGGTCAAGAGCCCGTGCTCTCCAACGCGCCCGTGAACGACTGCACCGTATGCTCGCTCGGGATGGCCTCCCAGGGCCGCTGCCGCCTCACGCCGAGCACCCGCGAGGCGGGAGCGACGCTGTGCGCCCAGGGCGAGAGGCCCCGCACCGTCTACTTCGTGAAGGAGGGCTTCGTCTCGCTCTCGGCGGTGAGCCCGCGCGGGATGGAGATGACCCTCACGCTGCGAGGGCCAAACTCGCTCCTGTGCACGGAGGCCTTGCACAGCGACCCGTCGCCCTACGACGTCCGCGCGCTCTCGCGCGTGAAGCTGTGCGGTATCGCCGGCGACCAGATGTCGACCTGGATCGGGCCGGACAAGAGCCCCGCGCGAGCGGTCCTCGACCTGCTCCTCGCCGAGGGCAGGCTGCAACGCGACGAGGTGAACTACCGCCAGGGCGATTGCATGTCGCGGGTGGCGCGCTTCGCGCTCGCCCACGCTCGCTTCCTCGCCGACCGCCCCAACGCGGTGCGTAAGCAGATGGTGGCTCGCCTCCTGGGGATGCGTCCCGAGACGCTCTCGCGCTGCCTCACCCGGCTCGAGCGCGAAGGCGTGGTGGACGCCTCGCGTGGCGTGCGGGTCCTCGACGCGCGGCGGCTCTCCACCATCGCAATGGAGGAGGTGAGCGCGTAGGACCCGCGCTCGCTCGCCTCGAAGGTAGAGGCCCCTCGAAAAATCTACGCCCTCGCGCACCGCCTGCGGGCTCCCCGGGCGCGCGGGGCAGGATTCCTTACCCGACGGGACCGGTTCCGGTTCCATTCATGGGGGCGTAACCCTTGGGTCCAAACTGCTCCCTTCTGGTGGGCCCACGGCCGACGCGACTTCCTCGATCGGCTCGTGAGTGTGGGGCGGTGCCTCGCCATGGTTTCCCACCGCAGCCGAGGTCATGCCCCTCCAAGGGAGGGTTGCGCCGGTGTTCGGCCAGGGGCTCCGCTCCTCCTCGTTCCTTACCCGGGGGCCGGTGGAGGGCGGTGGCCCCCTAATTGCTGAGCTGTGGGCCGAGGTGCGTGGCAGCGCGGCGCCCGCGACCTCGCGAGAGCGGGTCGCGTGCGGTACCTGGGCTTGGGACGGAACTCCCGTGGCTTCGGCCAACTGCCGAGGCGAGAGCGCACGGTCGAGACCGCCTGGGTCCGGGTTTGGAGGGGGCCTCCGAGGCTCCGCGCAGCGCGCGCCTCTGGATCGGAGGGCGATTTCGACAGTCGCCCTCCGATTTGTTTCTTGTCCGGTGACGCTTAGGGGGTGCAGCCCTCGCAGCGCCGCACCTCGGGGAGCGCCCGCAGGCGGTCGCGCCCGATGGCGCCGCCGCACTCCTCGCAGGTGCCGTAGGTGCCTCTCGCGATGCGGGCCAGGGCGGCGTCGATCTCCTCGAGCTCGCTCTGGGCCGAGGGGTCCGCTCTAGGCGTGGAGCCCTCGCCCCCTACGTCGCGCAGGAGCGCCTTCCGCCTGGAGCGGAGCAATCTGCCGGCTTCGCGCATCGGTAAGGTCACGGCCTCGGTGGAGCCTCCCTTTACAGAAGCTGTGCCGGTGACCAGAACGTAGCGATTTCAGTTGGTTGTCGCGCCTTGGGCCGCGAATTCTGCGGCGAGGTGCGGCCGCACCGCACCTTCTGCAGCGCCCGAGCATCCCGTCGGGGTGGTCCGGGCGAGCGCGCCTCTAGCGCGCTCGACGCGGCGCGAGCCGCCGCCCGAGCCAGTTTGCCGCGCGCAGGGCGAAGAGGCCGAGCGCGTCCCGTAGCCTCCCGGCGAGGGGCGTCCGGGCCCGGGGCCCGGCCTCCGCGACCGGGTGCGCCCCCGCGACGAGGCGCTCGAGGAAGGCCACCCCGGCGAGCACGGCCGATCTTTCGCGCACCTCCGCGAGCGTCTCCAGATTCACGAGCGAGAGGGGGTCGAGGTTGAAGCTCCCGAGGAGCAGGCGCCGCTCGTCGACGACGGCCGCCTTGGCGTGGAGGACCGTCTCGTCCCACTCGTAGATGCGCACGCCCGCGCGCAGGAGCCGGCCGTAGAGGCTGCGGCTCGCTGCACGCGCCAAGGGGACGTCCGTCTTGCCCGGGACGACGAGCCTCACGTCCACCCCTCGCCGGGCCGCCGCGGTGATGGAGCGGATGAGGTGGCGATCGGGCAGGAAGTAGGCGTGGGCGAGGAGCACGCGCCTCCGGGCGCTCCCCAGGGCCTTCAGGTAGCGGCGGCGCAAGCGCCTTCCCCCGCCCGCCGAGGAGAGGTACACCCGCACCTCGCCCCTCTGCGCCGGGCGGCGCGACCCCTCGAGGCGCGCGGCGAGGGCGGCCACCGCCGGGCCGCGAAGCTCGAGCGCGAGGTCGATCCAGTGCGGCAGGTCGGGGACCCCCACCTGGCCGTAGGCGTTCCCGATGTTGATGCCGCCCAGGAAGGCCACCTCGCCGTCGACGAGCAGGAGCTTGCGGTGGTCGCGGCGCAGGCGGCCGGCGAGGAGCGCGGCGAGCGGGTTGTAGAGGCGCGCCTCGCAGCCGCCGTCCTCGAGCCGGCGTAGGACCGCCCGGCCGCCCGCGGCCGAGCCGAAGGCGTCGAGGACCACGAGGACCTGCACGCCGCGCAGGGCGGCGGCCGTGAGGGCCTCCACGAAGGCCTGCCCGGTCTCGTCGTCCGCGAAGGCATACACCTCGAGGTGCACCCTCTTCGCGGCGGAGCCGATGGCGGCCAGCATGCGCGGATAGGCCTGCCGGCCGCCCTCGAGGAGGAGCACCTCGGGGAGGGGTCCCTCGGCCGCCGCCGGGGTGGGCAGGAGTCGGTCCATGCTCACCCGAAGCGTACCCTCAAGAGGGCCGCCTTGGAGCGTGCCGCCCGGGGCCGTCCTCCTGTACGCTCGCTCCATCGTAGCCTCAACGAGGAGGCGCCATGCGGCGGATCCTGGTCGGCGTGGATGGTTCGGAACCCTCCCTCAAGGCGGCGCGCCTCGCCACCGAGATCGCCATCCGCTTCGGAGCGAAGCTCACCCTGGCCTACGTCGTGCCGCGCCTGGTTTTGCCCCCCGACGCCTACGGGCTCACCATGGTGGAGGTCGAGGAGGAGCACCGGGCCTTCGGGGAGAAGATCCTCACCGAGGCCATGACCAAGCTCGGCGAGGCCGGGGTGGAGGTGGAGCCGCTCGTCCTCTCCGGGCCGCCGGCGGAGGGCCTGGCCGAGGCGGCCACCGCTCCCGACGTGGACCTGGTGGTGGTGGGGAGCCGGGGGCGCGCCGCGGTGGCCCGCGTGCTCCTCGGGAGCGTCACCGACCGGCTCGTGCACATCAGCACCAAGCCGGTGCTGGTCTCGCACTAGGGGCGAGCCCCCCTCGCCCCTGACGCGCGAGTTGTGGCAGCATCGCTAGAGCCGTCAGGGACTTACTCGGCGAGGTGCAGCATGCGGCAGCCCGAAGAAGCGATGGGGGGCTTATCCGGTGAGGTCCGCAGCCTCAGCGTCGGCGACTTCATGTCGCGGGACCTCGTCACCGTGAACGCCTCGGACGACCTGGCGCTCGCCGAGCAGATGCTGCGGCTCGGGGGCATCCGGCATCTCCCGGTGGTGGAGCACGGCAAGCTCGTGGGCCTACTCACCCACCGCGATCTCTTGAGCTCCGCCATGACCCGGCCGGCCGCCACGACCCAGGCCAGGGACGCCATGACGGCGGCGCCGGTGACGGTACGCCCGACCACCTCGCTCGTCCACGCCGCCAGGATCATGCTGGCCCACAAGTTCGGCTGCCTGCCGGTGTGCGAGGAAGATGGCGCGCTCGTCGGCATCATCACCGAGGCCGATTTCGTGCGCTTCGCCGCCGACATGGTGCAGGACCTCGACCTCGTGGCGGAGGCGGTCGGGGCCCACCATCGCGCCTGAGCCGGCCCGCGCGAAGGCCCCCGGGCCCAGCTCGGTCGGCGGGGTCCGGATTTGATCTCGGACAACGAACTGTCTAAAACCGGCTCTCGATGGAGGAGACCCTGCTCGAGGAGCTCAAGCGTTACGTAGGCTGGAGCAGCGAGGACGAGCGCGCTCTGCGCGCGCTCCACGCCCCGGCCACCCCGAAATTCGCCCACATCGCCGAGGTCTTCTACGCGGTCATCCTCGGCCACGAGCAGGCCCGGACCTCGCTCATGGGCGGCGAGAGCCAGGTTGGCCACCTCAAGGTGACCCTGCAGATCTGGCTCGATCGCCTGCTGCGGGGGCCCTGGGACGAGGCCTACTACGAGGCGCGCTGCCAGATCGGGCGGCGCCACGTCCGCATCCAGCTGCCGCAGCACTACATGTTCGGCGCCATGAACGTGGTGCGCCGCGAGCTCGAGGCGGTCGTCGACGAGGCCTATCACACCTCCCCCCACCTCGTCGGCCCGGCCCGGCGGGCCCTCGGGCGCATCCTCGACATCGAGCTCGCCATCATGCTCCACACCTTCCGGGAGGACCTGCTCGTGCAGCAGGCCCGCTCCGAGCGGCTCGCCACCTTCGGCCAGCTGGTGGGATCGATCGGGCACGACCTCCGAAACCCCCTCGGCGTCATCGAGACCTCGCTGTTCATCCTGCGGGGCCGGGTGGGGCCCGACGAGCGGGTGGTGAAGCACCTCGATCGCATCGCCGACCAGCTGAAGGTGGCGAACGGCATCATCACCAACCTCCTCGACATGATCCGCAACAAGCCGCTCACCCGCGAGCGGGTCAAGCTGGAGCTCGTGGTGGCGGCGGCGGCCGAGGCGGTGCCCCGCCCCCCGGCGGTGAGCTACGCGGCCTACGGCCTCGAGGGCCTGGAGGTGGAGGGCGACCCGGGCCAGCTGCGCCAGGTGCTCGTCAACCTGCTCGCGAACGCGGTCGACGCGGCCAAGCCCTCCGGCCTCATCGAGGTGCACGGCGAGCGCAAGGACGGCGCGGTGGAGCTGACGGTGGAGGACTCGGGTCCGGGGGTCGACCCCACCATCGCGCGCCGCCTCTTCGAGCCGCTCATCACGAGCAAGGAGCGGGGGGTGGGGCTCGGCCTCGCGCTGGTGAAGCGGATCGTGGAGCGCCACGGCGGCACGGTGAGCTATGCGCC
>DATJVF010000291.1:0-15605 GCA_035501995.1 Anaeromyxobacteraceae bacterium | reverse complement strand
GCCGCCGGTGCAGGTCGGGGCTTCGCGGCGGCGTGACTTCAGGCCGAGTCCCCGCGCCCGGCCAGGAAAGCGAGCACCTCGGACCGTGGCGGCGCATCCGCCCCGGCCCGGGTGCAGTTGAGCGCCGCGGCGGCCGCCGCGAAGGCGAGGACCTGCCGCCAGGTGGCCTCGGGGACGGCGAGCAGCTCCCGCGCCTCGAGGACCCCGCGATCGAGCTAGCCCACCGAGAGGCCGGCGGTGAACGTGTCACCCGCCCCGACCGTGTCCACCACCTCCACCCTGGGAGCCGCCACCCGGATCGGTGGACGGCCGCGCAGGTGGAGCTCGGCCCCGGCCGCGCCGCGGGTGATCACCACCGCCTTAGCCCCGGCGCCGAGCCAGGCGCCGGCGGCGTCGGCGAGCGAGGTCCCGGGCGCGAGCAGCGCCGCGTCCTCCTCGCTGAGCTTGAGGAGGTCGGTCAGGGCAAGCCAGCCTCGGCAGCGGGCCCGGTAGGCCTCGAGGTCGGGGATGAGGGTGGGCCGGACGTTGGGATCGAAGACCACCACCAGGCGTCCGGCGTGGGCGGACACGATCGAGGTGATGCTGCTCGCCGAGGGCTCCTGGAGCAGGCTGATGGAGCCGAAGTGCAGGTAGCGGGTCCCGGCGGGCAGTGCGGGCAGCGGGTCCGGGGCGTACCCTCCGTCGGCGCTGCCCCGGGCGTAGAAGGCGTAGCGGTTCGAGAAGGGGGTGTGCTCGACGAAGGCGAAGGTGGAAGGCGCGTCGGAGCGAAGGACGAAGCGGGTGTCGATCCCGTTCTCGGCGAGGAAGCGGTGGAGGTGGTCGCCGAACAGGTCGGTCGAGAGCTGGGTGAGGTAGAAGGGGCGCTCCCCCAGCCGGGCGCAGGCCACCGCCGCGTTGAGGGGCGAGCCGCCGGGGTGTCCCGCGAACCGAAGTCGCCCCTCGCTCGTGAAGTCGATGAGGGCCTCTCCGGCCAGGGCGATGCGCACGGTCCCTCCCCTAAGCCCGCCCACCAGAGGCCGCCGCGGCCAGGGCGTACCCGCCGATTCCCTCGGGCCCGCCACCGGGGCGTTGCGGGAACGCCCTCGCAAGGCTCGCCGGGCCCGCTCATCTTGGCGCCCTCCCGGACCCGAGGGCAAGCCCGACGTCGACCCTCACCCGCCGATCTTCTCGGGCTCCTCGGGAGGCGGCGTTCCCGTCGAGATCTCGCCCCGCAAGGGCTCGGCGGCGCCCACCACGCCGGTGCCGGCGAGCCGCAGGGCATCGCCCTCGATGCGGCCGAGCAGGCGCAGGAGCCCGTCGAGGACGGTGATGGGGTGCGGGGGACAGCCAGGGATGAAGAGATCGACCGCCACGCCGGGCAGTGCGCCCGCGAGCCCGTCGTTCGCGACCGGGCTCCCGGCGAAGGCGCCGCCCGAGATGGCGCACGCGCCCACCGCCACCACGATCCGCGGCGGGGGGGTGGCCTCGTAGGTCTTCTGCAGGGCGAGCCGCATGTTCTCGGTCACCGGGCCCGTGACCACGATCCCGTCGGCGTGGCGGGGGGAGGCCACGAACTGCACCCCGAACCGCGAGAGGTCGAACTGGATGTTGCCGGCGGCGTTGAGCTCGGCCTCGCAGCCGTTGCAGCCACCCGCCGAGACCTGGCGCAGCCTGAGCGACCGGCCGAAGAGCGAGCGCATCCGCGCGTCGAGGGCCCGCGCGAGGAGCGGCTCGTCGCGGCCAGCGGGGACCACGAGCTCCTCGCGGGTGCGCATGGAGAGCCGGTAGTCGCGGGTGAAGGTGATGGCCCCGTGGCGGCAGGCCTCGCTGCACTCGCCGCAGAAGACGCAGCGGCCGAGGTCGAGGGCCATCGAGCTGCGCCCGACGTCCCGGATGGCGTCGGTGGGGCAGGTCTCGGCGCACAGCCCGCAGGCGTCCTCGCAGCGGGCGCCGTCGAGCAGCGGGCGGCCACGGTACCGCTCCGGGAAGCGGGCCGGGCCCTCCGGATATTCGACGGTCTGCTGGCCGAGGCGGAGGCGCGCGCGCAGGATGTCGATCACAGGTCGTGCCCCGCGTAGGAGAGGTTGAAGCTCTTGTTGCAGAGCGGGAAATCGCTCACCTGCCCCCCCCGCATCGCCAGCGCCAGGCCCATCCAGTTGTGGAAGGAGGGGTCGATCACCTTGAAGCGGTCGAGCCGGCCCTCCCGGTCGGTCAGCGCCACGTGGACGATCTCCCCGCGCCAGCCCTCCACCATCGAGACCGCCAGCCGGTCCGGGGGCAGGGCCGGGAGCGCCACCCGGGCCGGCCCCTCCGGCAGGGCCCCGAGCTCCTCGACCACGAAGGCCGCGCTGCGCTCGACCTCCAGGAAGCGCACCCAGGCGCGGGCGAAGACGTCGCCGGTCTCGGCGGTGGCCACCGGGAGGTGGACGAAGCGGTAGATGCCGAAGGGGTGGTCGCGCCGCACGTCGCGCTCGACGCCGCAGGCGCGGGCCGCCGGCCCCACCAGCCCCAGGCTCTCGCAGAGCTCCCGCGAGACCACTCCCGTCCCGTCGGTGCGGTTGCGGGCCGAGGCGGACTCGAAGAACAGGGAGGCCGCCTCGCGCACGCGCTCGAAGGCCCGGCTCACCTTCACCGAAAGGCGCACCGCCTCGTCCTGGGCCAGGTCGAACCGTACGCCCCCCGGGACCAGCAGGCCCCGGCCGAAGCGGTTGCCGCACAGCTCGGCGGTGGCGTTCAAGAACTCGGCGCGCAGGGCGCCGCAGGCCGCCGCGGTGGGCTGGAACCCGACGTCGCCGGCCAGCATGCCGAGGTCCCCGACGTGGTTGGCGAGCCGCTCGAGCTCGAGGGCCAGGCCGCGCAGGTAGGAGGCGCGCGGGGGCGCCTCGACCCCCGAGAGCGCCTCCAGGGTGCGGCAATAGGCGAGGGCGTGGCCGACGGCGGTGTCGCCGGCGATGGACTCGGCGAGCCTGAGCCCGCGCGGGGAGGGGCCGCCGGCGAGCAGCCGCTCGACGCCGCGGTGCTGGTACCCGAGCGCGATCTCGAGGTGCAGCACCTCCTCGCCGTGGCACTGGAAGCGGAAGTGGCCGGGCTCGATGATCCCGGCGTGCACCGGGCCCACCGCCACCTCGTGGATCTCCTCCCCCAGCACCTGGAAGAAGGGGTAGTCCCCCGGGATATCGGGCCAGGGCGCCTCACGGCCGAAGGCGTCGGCCGACGCTCCGGGGTGCGGGTGCTCGAAGCGCAGCGGCTTCAGCCACGGGTGGCCCTCCGGACGGATCCCGAACTGCTCGGCGAGCTCGCGCTCGAAGCCCTGCAGGGCCGGGCAGCTCGCGGCCATCGAGGGCCAGCTCCGCTCGACCTCGCTGGCGCACAGGCCGAGCCGCCCCTCCGAGTCGTCGGCCAGGACGGCGGTGACGAGCACCCGTCCCGAGGGGGCCGCCCGCCCGAAGAGCGCCGCGGCCCGCCCCCCGGCCTCGAGCACGTCGCAGACGATCCGCTGGAAGCGGTCGACGGGGAGCACCGGGACCTCGCCGACCGGCACGGCCTCGCCGTTCCAGCTGTCGAGGACGTCGCTCATGGTGGGCCCACCACCCGCGCCGCCGCGGCGTCGAAGAGGTCCTTCAGGCTGGCGGGCAGGTGGAGCCCGAGCGCCAGCACGAGGACCAGGAGGATGAGCGGGGGCGCCGCGGTGAGCAGGGCCTCGCCCTGGGAGGGCACCTCGGGCGCGCCGGCCGGGTCGCCCTCCACCACCCCGAGCACGGTGGCGCCCATGCCTATAAAGACCACCGCCAGGAAGGCGAGGAACAGGCCCCCCACCACGAAGCGGCCGGCCGTCAGGGCGCCGTTCAGGATGGAGAAGGCGCTGAAGAAGGGGCTGAAGGGCGGCGATCCGGTGATGGCCAAGAAACCGACCAGGAACAGCGGGCCGGAGATGGGCAGGCGTCGGGCAGCGCCGCGCACGTCGCTCACGAGCTTCGACCCGTACGAGCGGTGGATATTGCCGGCCGCCAGGAAGAGCACCCCCTTGGTGAGACCGTTGCCCACGGTGTGGAACATGGCGCCCGAGGCGGCCGCCCCGCCCAGCCCGAGGCCGAGGGCCAGGATCCCCATGTGCTCCACCGACGAGTAGGCCAGCATCCGCTTGAAGTCGCGCTGTCCGATCACGAAGACCGCCGCCACCCCCATGGAGACGAGGCCCATGCCGACCAGGGCGTCGCGGGCGAAGTCCAGCTCTCCGGCGGCGCGGCAGACCATCACCACCCGGGCCAGGGCGACGAAGCCCAGGCTCGTCACTCCGCCGGAGAGGAGCGCCCCGAGCAGGCCGGGCGCCTCCCCGTAGGCGTCGGGCTTCCAGGAGTGCAGCGGGGCGAGGCCCATCTTGGTCCCGTAGCCCACCAGCAGGAAGACGAAGCCCGCCCGCACCCAGGGCGTGGCGAGCGCCGGCCCCAGCCGGACCAGGTCGGCGAGGAGCAGCGAGCGCGGCCCGCCCGGCGCCGCCCCGGCGAGGGCCAGGAAGAAGGTGCCGAGGAGGGCCAGCGCGATCCCGAGCGAGCAGACGAGGAGGTACTTCCAGGCCGCCTCCAGCGAGCGGGCGCTGCGGGCGAAGTAGATGAGCGGCGCGGTGGAGAGGGTGGTGAGCTCGATGGCCACCCAGAGCAGCCCGAGGTGCTGGGCCAGGGCCACCACCGTCATGGCCGAGAGCAGCACCAGCAGGCCTCCCACGAAGAGGCGGTTCTCCCGGTCGCGTCGGGCGGCGAGGTAGCCCTGGGCGTAGACCGCGCAGAAGGCGAACAGCACGCTCACGGTGGGCAGCACCACCCGGGCGAGCGGGTCGAGCTCGAGCGCACCGCCGACGGCGGTCGACCCGGCCCGTGCGCACAGGACGGCCACCCCGCCGAGGTGGAAGAGGCCGCCCGCCAGGAGGAAGCGCGGACGCCGCGTCGCCGAGGGGTCGGCGAAGGCGGCCGCCGCCAGCAGGAGGGGGACGAGGACGACGAGGATCACGGTCGATCAATCCTTCAGCGCCGAGAGCTTCTCGGTGTCGAGCGAGGAGAACTCGCGGTTGATGTCGAACATGACGATGCCCATCACGAACACGGCGGCGAAGAGGTCGAGCAGCACCCCGGCTTCCACCATGGCCGGCATGAAGTCCGAGAGGAGCATCCCGAAGACGAAGACCCCGTTCTCGAGGACCAGGAAGCCGATGACCTGCGAGACCGCCTTGCGGCGGGAGACCACGAGGAGCAGGCCCGTCCAGACGGTGGAGAGCGCGGTCGGCACGAGGTAGCCGTGCCGCTCGGTCGCCGGCAGCGGCATGGCGCTCGAGAGGGCGAAGGCGAGCCCGACCCCCAGGACGCCGAGGACGAGCGAGGGCACGAAGCCCACGAGCGGCTCCACCTCGCGCCGGATGGCCGCCTCACGGATGGCCCACACGAGCAGCCAGGGGATGGCGATCCCCTTCACGAGCAGGGCGCCCAGCGAGAGCAGGAGCACGTGGCCCAGCTCGACCCGGCCGGCCATGAAGAGCGGCAGGAGGCTCAGGAGCGCCCCCTGGATGGCGGCGCCGCGGATGACGGCGCGCAGCCGGCTCGAGGCGAGCAGGAAGAAGTCGATCACCACCACCAGGATGAGGACGAGCTCGGTCCAGGCGGGCATGGCGGTCACCGGAGCAGGAGGACGAGGCCGAAGGCGGAGAGCACCGAGGCTCCCACCAGGAGTTGCGGCACCCGGGTGAGGCGCAGCCGCGCCATGACCGACTCGACGAGGCCCAGGAGCACCCCGAAGCCGAGCAGGCCGGCGAGGAGGACCAAGAGGGCGGAAGGGCCCTCCACCCGCACCCCGATGAGGAGGCGGACGAAGAGGGCGCCGAACAGGTAGAGCTTCAGCGCGACGCCGTAGAGGATGAGCGCCAGGTCCGGGCCGGAGTGGTCGAGCACCATCACCTCGTGGATCATGGTGAGCTCGAGATGGGTGTTGGGGTCGTCGACCGGGATGCGAGCGTTCTCGGCCAGGGCCACCACGAAGAGGGCGATGGCGGCGAGCAGCAGGGCCGGCCCGGTCCGCGCCCAGGCCTCGGGCAGCGCCGGCCCGAGCATCCCGGTGAGCGAAGAGGTGCCGGTCGCCCGCGCCACCGTGAGCAGGCACAGGAAGAGCGCCGGCTCGGAGAGGCTGCCGAAGGTCACCTCGCGCGCCGCGCCCATGCCCTCGAAGGAGGAGCCGGTGTCGAGCGCGGCGAGGACGGTGGCGAAGCGCGCCAGGGCGAGGAGGGCGGCCCAGAGGACGAAGTCGCCGGCGAAGGAGAGGACCGCCGGCGTCCCCCCGAAGGGCACGAACAGGCCCGAGGTGGCCACCGCGGCCAGCCCCACCGCCGGTCCGGCCCGGAAGACCCAGCTCGTGGTCCGGCTGTAGACCGCCCCCTTGCGCACGAGCCTCCACAGGTCGGCGTAGAGCTGCCAGAGGGGTGGCCCCTTGCGCCCGGCCAGGAAGGACTTGGTCCGGTTCACCACCCCGAGGAGCAGGGGCGGCAGGGCGAGGAAGAGGGCGAACGCGAACAGGCTGGAGGCCATGGGGCTCACCGGAAGAGGAAGCGCCAGGCGAGGAGCGCGACGAGGGTGAGGGCCACGAGGAGCGCCTGGCCCTGCACGAGACCGCTGTGCAGGCGTCGCGCCCTCTCGGCCGCCGAGGCGGCGGCCCGCAGGGCCGGGACGAGCAAGACGTCGAGCACCGTGTCCGGCACGTGGGCGCCGAAGCTGGCGCGGGGCGGGAAGGGGCCGCGCGGGAGCTCGATGGCCGCGTGCGGGTAGAAGGCCCACCGGAAGCGCAAGGTCAGCATCTCGGCGAAGGAGGAGCCGGTGTACTGCATGCGCGGGGTGGGGCGGGAGAAACCGCAGCCCCAGGTCTCGGCGAGCGCGGCTCCGCGGGTGCGCCGGGCCCGCCAGGCGTAGAGCGCCACGGCGAGGACCACCAGCGCGGCCGCCGAGGCGGTGATGAGCCCGGCCGAGCCGGCCGCGCTGCGCGCCGGCGCCGAGAGGAGGGAGGGCTCGACCCCGGCCCAGGCGGCTGCCGCCCGGTGAAGCGCCGGGAGCACCGCCGCCGGGAAGAGTCCGATGAACGCGCAGACGGCGGCGAGCGCCGCCATCGAGCGCAGCATCGGGCGCGGAGCCTCGCCGGCCAAGGCCCCCTGCTCGGTGCGCGCATTCCCGAGGAAGACCGTGCCCACCACCTTGGCGAAGCAGGCGGCGGCGAGCCCGCCCACCAGGGCCAGCACCGGCGCCGCCAGCACCGACCAGGAGAGGAACGGCGAGCTCGAACCCAGGGCGCGCAGGGTGCCGAGGTAGACCAGCCACTCGGACACGAAGCCGTTCAAGGGGGGCAGGCCGCTGATGGCCACCGCGCCGACGAGGAAGAGCAGGGCGGTGCGCGGCATGGCCCGGGCGAGCCCGCCCAGCCGGTCGAGATCGCGCGTCCCGGTGGCCTGGTCCACCGCGCCCGCGCCCAGGAAGAGCAGGGACTTGAAGAGCGCGTGGTTCACGACGTGCAGGACCGCCCCGGCCAGGCCGAGGAAGACCAGGGCCGGATCGCCCGCCGCCCGCCCGAGCAGGGCCAGGCCGGCGCCCAGGGTGATGATCCCGATGTTCTCCACCGAGTGGTAGGCGAGCAGCCGCTTGAGGTCGTGCTGGGCGAGGGCGAAGGCGACCCCCAGGACGGCCGAGACCGCGCCGAGGCCGAGCACCGCGAACCCGAAGGCGAGCGGCGGCGCCGGGAACCACCCGCTCACCCGCAGCAGGCCGTAGATCCCCATCTTGAGGAGCACGCCTGACATCACCGCCGAGACGTGGCTCGGCGCCGAGGCGTGCGCCCCCGGCAGCCAGAAGTGGAGAGGCATCAGCCCGGCCTTGATGCCGAAGCCCAGGACGAGGAGGGCGAGGAGCGCCGGGCTGGGGGCGAGCCGGGCGGCGGCGATGCGCGCGAAGTCGAACGAGCCGGCCTTCTCGCCGAGCAGGGCGAAGAGGGCGAAGAGCGCCAGCGTTCCGACGTGCGCGGCGGCCAGGTACACGAAGGCCGAGCGCCGCACCTCCTCGCGGGTGTGCTCGGTGACCACCAGGACGAAGCCGCAGAGCGCCATCCCCTCCCAGGCGGTGAGGAAGAGCATGGCGTTGTCGGCCACCACCAGCACCGCCATGGAGGCGGTGGCGAGGCCGTAGAAGAGCTGCAGCCGCACCGCCGAGGCGCCGTGCGAGGCCTGCGGGTAGTAGCTCCGGCCGTAGACCGATCCCGCCGCGGGCACGCCGAAGACCGGGATGAGGAACAGGGCCGAGAGCGGGTCGAGCCGGAAGGCCAGGGCGGCGAAGGGCGCGCTCCAGCCGGTCCGGGCCTCGGCCACCGGGCCGAGGAGCGCCCAGAGCGCTCCGAGCAGGCCGAGGGCGGCCCCGGCGAGGAGCACCGCTGTCGCGGCGCGCTGGGCTCGCTCCGGGGTCCGCGCGAGGGCGGCCCCGGCGCCGCCCGAGAGCGCTGCCACCGCGGCGCCGAGGAGGACGAGGGCGAGGCTCATGGCACCCTTCGGGCCGGCGGGGCGGAGGCAGGCGACGGCCCCTTCACGGTTTGTCCTCGCGGGGCGACGGTGAGGCGCGGACGGGCAGAGCGGCCTCGACGCGGGCGATGGCCTCTACGAGCTCCGCCTCGGGCGCCCTGGCCCTCACCCGCTCCATGACCGCGGGATCGCGCAGCGCGGTGGAGAGGAGCGCGAGCAGGTGCAGGTGCACGCGCACCGAGGGCGAGACGAGCGTGAAGAGGGTGTGCACCGGCTGCCCGTCGAGCGCCTCGAACTCCACGGGCGTCGAGAGGTAGCAGACCGCCACCGCCGGAGCGGCTACGCGGAGGATGACGGGGTTGCGCGGATGGGGGATGGCGATGCCGCCGCCGAGGCCGGTCGAGCCGAGCTGCTCGCGCGCGAGCAGCATCTGCAGGAGGAAGCCGCGCTCGATGCGGGGCGGGAGGGGCAGGCGGTCCACGACCGCCTTCAGCACGGCCGGCTTGTCGAGCCCCGGCACCCCGTGGTGGACCCCGCCCGCCCGCACCGCCTCGGCGAGCCCGGGGAGCTCCTGGCCCCCGGCCTGCGCGTCCCGGATGAGCTCGGGCGAGACGGTGATGCCCTTCCCCGCCGCGAACTCCAGCAGGTCCACCCGGTCGATCTTGTACTGTTCATGAACCCGCTGCGAGGGGAGATCCCCCCGCCGAACCCACCGGTAGACCTGGCTCTCCTCCACGCGGAGGAGTCGGGCCGCCTCGCGCAAATCGAGCTGCATCGCTGGTCAGGGGCGGGGCCTCACGAGCCGCACGGCCCCGGTTTCCCTCAACGTTCCTCGCACCCTACTCGCGAAGGGGGACGTCGTGCAAGGCGCACCTGCGCCGACCTGAAGGAGGGCGCCGAGGCCGAAGCGGGTGCGGGGCGAGGGCGCCTCCAGCGCGCCCGCGCCGGCCCTCCTCAGCAGCGAGCGGAAGGTACCGGCCGGAGGCGTCCGCCGAACCCGGAAGGATTAGCCCTGCGAGGTGCGGCGGACGCGAGCGACGGCGCCGCGCGGAATGAGTACCCTGCGGCCATGTCGGCGCCGGACCCGAGTCCGCCCCGGGCGCCCGGGCCGGTCGAGGATGCCGCGGCGCGCCTCGGCCCGGCCGCGGCGGCCCTCGCCACCTTCGCGCTCCACCTCGCCTGCCTCGGCCGCTACGGGATCTTCCGCGACGAGCTCTACTTCCTCGTCTGCGGGGAGCGGCTCGCCGTCGGCTACGTCGACCAGCCCCCCGGGATCGCGCTCGTGGCGCGGCTGGCGGGAGCGCTCTTCGGCACCTCGGTGGTGGGCCTGAGGCTCCTGCCCTGGCTCGCCACCTCCGCCACCGTCTACCTCACCGGCCGGCTCGCCGCGCGACTCTCCGCTCGCAGGGCCGCGCCCACCCTCGCCGCGGTGGGGGCCTTCGCCTGCCTCGTGCTCGTCGGGACGAGCCACTTCCTCTCCATGAACGCCTTCGACCCGCTGCTCGTCATCGCGCTGGCGCACCTCCTCGTGCGCCTCTCCGAGGGCGACGACCCACGCCTCTGGGTGGCGGTGGGAGGGCTCGCCGGGCTGGCGGTGCTCTTCAAGTACACCTCCGGCGCCATCGTGGTGGCCCTGCTCCTCGGGGTGATCCTCACCCCGGCTCGCCGCTCGCTCGCGACGGGCTGGGCCGCGGTCGGCGCGGCCTTCGCCCTCCTCACCGTGCTCCCGAACTTCGCCTGGCAGGCCTCTCACGGGTTCCCGTTCCTCGAGCTCGTCCGCAACGGCGTGCGCTACAAGAACGCGCCCACCACCCTCTTGCGCTTCCTCGCCGAGCTGCTCTTCGAGGCGAACCCCGGCGACGCGCCCATCTGGCTGGGCGGCCTCGCCTTCCTCCTCTTCGCTGCCAGGGCCCGCCAGGTCCGCTTCTTGGGCCTGGGCGGGCTAATCTACCTGGCGGCGCTCGCCCTCGGCGACGGCAAGCCCTACTACGCGGCCCCCATCCTCCCCGTCCTCCTCGGCGCCGGCGGGGCGGCCGCGGCCGAGCTCGACCCGCGCCCCCGCACCTGGCGGCTCTACGCCGCCGGGCTCGTGGCCTCGGCGCTGGCCTTCTCGCCCCTGGCGGTGCCCATCCTGCCGCTCGAGGCCTTCCTCGCCTACCAGGCGAAGCTCGGGCTGCGGGCGGCCCCCCTCGAGCGCGTGCGCTACGGCGTGCTGCCGCAGATCTTCGCGGACCAGTTCGGCTGGCGGAAGCTCGCGGAGGGCGTCGCGCGCGCCTACGAATCCTTGCCCCCCGAGGAGCGCGAGCACGCCGCGGTCTTCGCTCACAACTACGGGGTCGCCTCGGCGGTGGAGATCTACGGGCCGCAGCTGGGCCTGCCGCGCGGCCTGGCCTTCTCCGGCCACAACCAGTTCTGGTACTGGGGCATCCCGCCGGGCCGGGGCGACCCGCTCCTCGTCGTCTCCGACGCCCGCGAGGATTGCCACCGCTATTTCCGCGAGCAGATCCTGGCGGTGCAGCTCCCCTCGAACCCGTACGTCATGCCCTACGAGGACGCGCACGCGATCTGGATCTGCCGGGGCGCGCTGCATCCGGTGCGGGCCATGCCCGAGGCGCTGAAGCACTTCGAGTGACGGTGGCGGCGCGGGGGTGACGGGCGGAATCAGCCAGGAGTCCCTCTGCGGAGGCATCGCCGAGCAGGCGGTCCGATGGTCGGGATCGTGCTCAATCTGCTGCAAAACACGCTCCCCCGGTGCCGCCCGGGCGCCCGTTAGCCCTAGGCCGCTATCGCCCTAGGAGGCGGGACCTCGGAGTGGTAGCCTCAAAGGCCCTAGTCATGGCGACCTGTCCCACGTGCCGAAGGCACTGCGATCCGGGGGCGGCGGTCTGCCCGACCGACGGTACACCGCTCGTGGCGGGCGATCCGCGGATCGGGCAGGTGCTCGGCGACCGCTACCGCCTCCTCGCCCGCATCGCCGAAGGCGGCATGGGCACCATCTACCGGGCCGAGCACGTGGTGCTCAGGAAGCGCATGGCGGTGAAGGTCCTGCGCCCCGAGCTCTCCCTCGACCTGGACCTCGTGCGCCGCTTCCAGCAGGAGGCCATCGCGGCGAGCCAAATCGGGCAGGAGAACATCGTCGACGTCACCGACTTCGGGCGGGCGCCCGACGGTGCGCTCTACTTCGTGATGGAGGAGCTCGACGGGGTGAGCCTCGCCACCCTGCTCCACAACACCGGGCCCTTCCCCATCGAGCGCGCGGTGCTCTTGCTCGCCCAGATCTGCCGGGCCCTGGCGGCGGCTCACGGGCGCGGCATCATCCACCGCGACCTCAAGCCCGACAACATCGTGGTGGTGAGGCGCGACGACGGGTCGGACCTCGCCAAGGTGGTGGACTTCGGGATCTCCAAGTCGGGGGTGGGGCGCGAGGACGGCACCATGACGCGCGCCGGGACCATCATCGGCACGCCCGAGTACATGTCGCCCGAGCAGGCCGCCGCCGCCATCGTGGACCACCGGGCGGATGTCTACGCCTTCGGGGTGGTGGCCTACGAGATCCTCACCGGGACGCTGCCCTTCCACGGCGAGAACGCGGTGGCGACCCTGGTCGACCACCGCACCAAGGCGCCCGAGCCGCCCGGCCACCGTCGGCCGGGGCTACCGCCCGAGCTCGAGGCCATGGTGTTGAGGGCGCTCGAGAAGGACCCCGACGCCCGCCAGCAGTCGATGGCGGAGGTGGCCGTGGACCTGACCCGCGTCCTCGCCCGGCTGGGGCTGCCGGCGGTCTACGACCGGGCGACGCTGCCGCCGGAGCCGCTCGGGCCGAGCGCCTTCCCGGGCATGACCGAGCGCTTCGCCCGGGCGAGTGGGCTGCGCCCGCTGTCCGGGGCCGGTACCCTCGCGCTCGCGCCGCCCAAGGTGACCCTCGGTCCGTCGGTGCGTCGCAGGCGCATCCTGGGAGCGGTGGCCCTGAGCGGCCTCGCCCTGGCGTTCCTCGCCACCATCGCCGCCGTACTCCGGGCGGGCATGGTCGTCGGGAGCGCCATCCCGGACGATCCCGGACCGACGGGGGGAGTCTCCGCAAGGGTGGACGAGGCGGCCCCGGACGTCCCGCCGGCCCCTTCCGACCCCGCCCCTCTCGACCCCGCCCCTCCGGAGACCGCCCAGCACCCGAGCGAGCCGGACCCCGCGGAACCCGCGGCCGCTCCAGCACCGCCGGCGCCAGCGAAGCAGCCGGTGTTCACGAAGGGCCAGAACCCCGGCCGGCGCGTCTCGCGCGCCGGTCGCGGCCGGATTCTTGGTGATGCGCGCCAGAGGGACGACAATCCCTACGGTGCCCTGGACGATCTCAAGCCTGACCCGTTCTGATCGATGACGCGGCCCGCGCGGGGGCGAAGCGGGGGAAGCGTGCGCATGCTGTCCTTAGTGCTCGTCGCCGCCCTTGCCGGGCCGGCCTTGGCCGCCGGCGACGCGGCGCCGCCGCCTGCCACCGACCGTGCCACCCAGGAGGCGAGGGCGCACTTCCGCAGGGCGACGAGCCTCTACCACCAGGCCCGTTACCACGAGGCCATCAGCGAGTTCGAGGCGGCCTACCGCCTGAAGCCCCATGGCGTCATCTACTTCAACCTGGCCCAGTGCCACGAGCGGCTCGGGGACGTCCCGGCAGCCTTGAGTGCCTACCGCGAGTACCTGCGGGAGGTCCCGCACGCGGAGGACCGGGATACCGTCCAGGCCGCGATGGCCAACCTCGAGGCGCGCCTCGGGGCGATGGGGGTGCAGCAGCTCATCGTCCTCACCGATCCGACCGGGGCCGAGGTGCAGGTCGATGGGCAGGCGCGTGGGCGGACGCCCTTCTCAGCCACCCTGCCGCTCGGCACGCACCAGGTCTCGGTCGGCCTCGCGAACTACGAGACGCTGCGGCGCGAGGTCGTGCTCACGCCCGACCGCGCCATCCAGCTCGACTTCGCGCTCTCGCGCGTCGAGCCGAAGCCCGAGGAGACCCGGGAGGCGGCTCCGCCCCCGAGCGCCCCTGCGGCCCCGGCCGCGAGCGCGCTGCCGCCGGCGCTCGCGCCCGCGCCCGCCGCGGCCCAGGCACCCCTCGTGCCCACCGAGCCGGAGGCGAGGAAACCCACCGAGCACCACCGGGTCTTCACCTGGGTGGCGGCGGGGGCGGCGGTGGTGGCCGCCGGGGCCGGCGTCTACTACGGCGTGGAGGCGCGCAACGCCAGCAACGACCTGCGCGCCATGGCCACCCCGAACGGTGCGCGGGCCCAGGATCTCGCCAACTCGGCCACCTCGCGGGCGCGGACCGCCAACATCCTCTACGGCGTGGCGGGGGCCGCCTGCGCGGCCGGGGTGACGCTCTACTTCCTGGAGGGGCGTTTCTGATGCGCACCTCATCCCTCCTCGCCGTGCTGGCGCTCTCGACCGCCGCCTGTACGGTCAGCACCGACGGTGCGCCTTGCTCCACGCCCGGCGCCACCACCGACTGCCCCGGCGGCCAGGCCTGCGGCGCTAACCTCCGCTGCAGTGCCCGGGCGGCCGCCACCGGCTGCATCGCCTGCCCGCCCGGACAGACGCGCTGCCAGACCGACCCCCAGGCGTGCATGGCCACGTCCGACGGCGTCTGCAGCGCCTGGACGACCTCCGCCACCTGCGGCAGCGGACAGGTGTGCGTGGAGGGGCCCGCGAGCTGCCGCGACCTGTACTCCGTCCGCATCACCTCTCCCGGCGATGGGTCGATCGTCCCGAAGGCCATCCCGGTGGCGGTCACGGTGACGATGGCGTCGGCGTCCACGCCGCTACCGACCTCGGTGTCCCTGCTCTACGGAGGGCAGGTCGTCTTGCCCCTGTCGCCCGCCGGGACGAGCGGCCTCGTCGCGACCTACGCCGGAACCTGGAACTACCCCGGTTCGGACGGCGATGTCGTGCAGCTTTCGGCGCAGTCGGTGAGCGGGAGCGGGACGGCGGTGAGCCCCGCGGTGAACGTGACCGTCGACGAGCTCGCCCCCTCGGTGAGCGCCGCGGTGACCTGCTCCCCGGCCTCGTGCCCGCGCGACGGTACTCTCAGCGTGAGCGCGACCGCCTCGGACGCGCACCTCAGCGGCGTCAGCGTGACGCTCGACCTCGACGGCGGCGCCCGTTCGGTGGCGCTCTCGAACGGAGGCTCCGGGAACGCCTACCAGGCCACGCTCGATCTCAAGCAATGGCCGTTCCTCTACTTCCAGCACAGTACCGTGGCGACGATCGTGGCCGTCGACGCGGCCGGGAACGCCGCCCAGGTGACGGTGCCCACGCTCGTCTCGCGCCTGCGCTGGAGCTACTCGGCCGGCGCGCCGGTGACCTCGCCGGCGGTGCTGGCGGACGGAACGCTCGTAGTGGGAGTGGCCGCCACGGCGAACCAGCTGCGCGCGGTCACGGGCGACGGCACCGAGGTTTGGCGGGCCACCCTGGGGTCGGCCGGGGTGCCGGAGGCGCCGAGCGCCGGGGCGTACGTGTGGGCCGGGAGCGACGACGGCGACCTCTACGCGGTCACGCCCTCCGGGACGCTCTTGGGTCCCTGTTCCGGAGGTGCCGCGGGTCACGTCTTTACACCTGCAGTTATTCCGGGCGCCGTCGAGGCTGCGCTCGCCGGCAACGCCAACGGCGAGGTGATCGGGGCCAAGACGAGTGGCGCTCCGCCGACCTGTAACCTCACCGGTACGGCGATGCCGGTCTCGGCCGCCACTTTGTTCAGCGGTGGGCTCCTCACGGTCCCCGAGGCCACGACTAGCGGGTCGCTCGTGCCCTTCACGTCGGCCCCGTCGAACCCCATCGTGCTTACGCAGAACCCCGGCGGCCCGCTGACATCGCCACCGCAGGTCCCACTCGCGCTGACCGGATCGGGCAAGGTCCTCGCCGCCACGACCGACGGCAACCTCTACCTCTCCGATCCGACCGCCGCCAGCACCAGTACGGCGTCGATCTTCAGCCTCCCGTCCGCCTTCGCCACGGCCTCCCCCGTAGTAGCCACGTCAGGAGACCTGTTCGTGTCGGGATCTGACAAGCGTATCCACCGCGTGACGGTGCCTGCGAGCGGCGCGTCCGTCGACCTGTGGGC